>JAEZSJ010000418.1 GCA_023443985.1 Verrucomicrobiota bacterium
TCCGGTTGTCGAGCGAGGCGTTGCGCAACTCGCCCCGGAACTCCCGGGCCTCCTGGGGATCCAGCAGGGCGACCAGCCGGTTGAGGCGGGCGAGCCGGTCCTGAAGTTCCTCGTTGCGGCGCGCGAGGTGCGCCTCCCGGGCGCGTGCTTCCTTGCTCACCCCGAGAAACGGAATGGTGAATCGGTTGAGGAAATAGCGGTCGAACGCCGACAGCTCGCGCCGCACCAGCTCCTGGTCGTAGGCGCCCTTCCGATAGAGCGAATCCTCCTCCATCTTCTGCATGGCCTTTTCGATCACGGTCATCGGCTCCAGCACCACCAGGTCGGGATCCGCCTCGGCCGCCGCACGCGCTTCGGCCTGGGCCTTGGCGGTCGCCTCCTGCTCGGCGACGAGGCGCTCGTGCTCCTCGCTGGAGAAAGCGGGCATGCGGGCGATGACCTGCTGGCGCGGCGAGAGCTCGGCTTCCTCCTCCGCGAGAAGGAGCGGACCGGCGAGCAGGAGAGCAGCGGTGAGAAGACGCTTCATCGGGGTGGGAGGTTGGGGCGGGGAACGGCCGCAGGCAACTGGGCTGTGCCGAACGGCGGGTCCGCCTCGCCTCTGCGACCGGCGGCGGGACGGACGGTTCCCCGGCCACTGTTTCGGGCTCCTCCTCCGGGCGGAAACGGTGCACTGTCGCCGCGAACTGTGCCGATGAGCCGCGAATACATCCTCGAATCCACCGTGCGCTTCGCCGAGGTCGACCGCGACCAGGTGATGCTGTTGCCGGCGCTCCTCCAACTCCTGCAGGAAGCGGCCATTCGGCATGCGGACCTGTACGGCGTGGGCGCCGAGGGCATCGCCGAACGCGGCACCTCGTGGGTGCTCAACCGCCTCGCCCTCGCGCTCACCCGCTACCCACGGCGCGACGAACCGTTGCGTGTCGAGACATGGTCGACCGGCGTGCGCGGGTTCCGCGGCTTCCGCGAGTTCCGCCTCTTCAGCGGCACCGAACAGATTCTCGCCGGCTCCTCGCTCTGGCTCTGGATCGACCTGCGCACGCGCACGCTCACCCGCGTGCCCGCCGAGCTCGAGGCCAAGTTCCCCGTCGGCGGCGCCGGACGCCCGCCGCACAAGCCCGACCTCGAACGCCTGCGCTTCACCGCGCCCGCGTCGGCGGCGCCCGCCACGCCGGTGACCGTGCGCTACTCCGACTGCGACGCCAACGGCCACGTGAACAACACCGCCTTCTTCGACTACCTCCAGACCGCGCTCGGGCGGCAGGGGCGTTCAGCGCACCCGTTGCGGGTCGAGCTGCAGTTCCTCCGCGAGATCCCGCCGACCGCTGCCGCCGCCGAGGTGCGTTTTGAAGCGACGGCCGAAGCCGGGACGACCGCGTTCTCCATCGGTGGCGCCGAAGGCGTCTACGCGCAGGGCGTGGTGAGCTGACGCGCCTCGCCGCTCTCGCGGGCGGCGCCACTTCCGGCGTTTCGTGGAGCGGCTCGCGAGCGCAGCGGTCTGGCGGTCCGCGCTTCTTCGTCTCTACTTCGCCCCGAACCGGAACCACACCGTGCCGGAGGTCGTAAGCCCGTGCCGCAGCCCGAAGTTCGGCGCGCCCTGCGGCCCATGCTCCGCCGCGGTGTGGAACTTCGTCCCGATTGGCGCGATGCCGTGCAGGATCGAGAGATCGCCCGGAGGGAACTCGACGTGGGTGAACTTCGGATCCACCCCTTCGGCGGGCGTGAAGAGCCGCAGGAACAAGTCGTCGCTGCCGAACACCATCGTCATCGGCCCGGGTGCGCCCTCCAGCACGGCCCAGTACATGCCGGCGTGGAAGCCTTTGAACTCCGGATACTCACCGGTCTGGCCGGTGGCGGTGTCGTTGTAGGCCTTCGCCCACACGCCGAACTCCGCGCCCTTCAGCCGATTCTTCCACACGCGGTACGGCCCCTTGCCGAGCCAGCGCAGCGCGGTCACGCCGTCGCCAGGGTGGTCGAATGTCACGCCCGCCCACGGCAACATCGCGTCTCCGGGCATCTGGTACATGTAGTCGAGCCGCAGCCAGCCGCTCGGCTCCAGCCGCCAGGTCACCTGCCGGAGCATGCCGGCGTAGGAGCATTCGACGACCTGCGCGGCGCCGTCGGCGCGGTACGCGAACTTCTTCAGCTTCCCGCTGCCGTCCACGATGCGCGGGCCGTTCGTGAGGGGAAACGCCGCGGCGCCGCGGCGTGCCTCGCGCAGCCGGCCGGAGGCGCGGTCGAACACGATCGTGGTGTCGCCGGCGCGCAGAACGAGCGCAGCCCCGGTCTCCTCGGCGGTGGCGGCGGCCGGCGCGGGCGCATCGCCGGTGACGATCCGCTGTGCAAACGGCGCCGCACGCGTGATCATCCACGTCCAGGTGTAGATCTTCCGGCCGAACGGATCGATGGCGCTGAGCGCGAGTGAATCGTACGCCCGCCAGTCTGTCGGCAGATCCAGCCGGAGTGTGCCGGCGCCGCGCGCCGGCACGTCCGGTCCGGCGGTCATCAGGCGCGCGCCCACGCGGTGTGGCTGCCCTCCCGCCAGACTCTGCGGGCCGTCGAAAGAGCGCAGTTCCCATTCGAAGAACACCTGGTTCAGGTTCGTGAAATCGTAGCGGTTCTCCACGCGCAGCTCGCCGTCGAACGCGGGCGGCAGGCGATCGAGCTCGCCCAGCGGAAAGTATACGGGCGACCAGATCTCGCGGATCGCGTCGTAGCTACCCTCCTTCTCGCGGAACGGCCCCACGCAGCCGTCGGGCGCGGCGTTGCCGGCCGCGTCGATGCGGCCGCCCTCGTCGTTGCGCACGATGCCTTCGTCGGCGAACGCCCACAGGAACCCGCCCACACCGAGCGGGTGGCGCAGCAGGAGGTTCCACCAGTCGTCGAGCCCCGCGCCGGCGCCGCCGTCGTAGAGCCCGTGGAGAAATTCGGTGGGCAGGATCAGCGAATCGCCCTGGAAGAAACGGTCGGTGCCGGCGCCGTAGATCTCGTAGTGGCTCGTGTTGAAGCCGCCGAACTCCGCCCACGGGTGCAGCACGGTGCGACGCTGCGGGTCGTGGCGGGCAAACTCGCCGTCGAGCGCGGTGTTCCAACCGCCCTCGTTGCCATTCGTCCAGAGGAGGATCGAGGGATGGTTCACATCGCGCCGCACCATCTCGCCCACGAGCGGGCGACCGGCCTCGGCGGAGTACGCGGCCTGCCAGCCGGCGAGTTCGTCGATCACGTAGAGGCCGAGCCGGTCACACGTCTCCAGAAAATGGGCATCGGGCGGATAATGGCTCATGCGCACGGCGTTCATGTTCATGCCTTTGATCAGGTCGACATCCAGCTCGCTCAGCGCGCGGCTGGTGGCGCGGCCGGTCGTCGGATGGAAGCTGTGGCGGTTCGTGCCGCGCAGGCGCACCGGCCGGCCGTTGACGTAGAGCCCGACACCCTCGCGCACCTCGACCGTCCGGAAGCCGAACGTGCGGGTTGTTTGGTGGAGCTCGCGCTCGCCGGCGCGCAGGGCGAATTCCACCGTGTAGAGATTCGGCCACTCGGCCGACCACGGTCGCACTCCGGCGAATCCGCCGGTGAGCCGCGCGGTCTTCTGGTCGGCTGCAAGCTCGACGGTAACCGGCGCACCGATCGCCTGGCCCGCGCTGTCGCGCACCTGCGCCTCGATTCGGCGCGCACCGGCCAGCCCGGCCAACTCCAGTTCCGCGGCGAATGTTCCATCGTGTCGTGCGTCGATGGCGACGTGGGCGATCCGCTCGACTGGCGACACCTCGAGCCACACCGGGCGGTAGATGCCGGAGAACAGCCAGTAATCCGCCTGCCGCTCGGCGCGGTTCACGGATTCGTCCGCCGAAAAACGCTGCACCTCCACCTCGAGCACATTCTCCGCGCCGCACCGCAGGAGCGCCGTCACGTCGTGGCGGAACTCGTAGAAGCCGCCGCGGTGCGTGGGGCCGACGAGCTGCCCGTTGAGGCGCGCCGTCGTATCGGTCATCGCGCCGCCGAAGACGAGTTCCACGTGCCGGCCGCGCCACTCGGCGGGCACGGCGAAACGGTGGCGGTAGAAACCGGTCTGGTCCGGCACCGCCTGGTCGCCCCAATCTTTCCAATACCTGAACGTGCCGAACCCCTGCGTCTCCCAGTTGGAGGGCACGGCGATCGTGGTCCAGTCGCCCGCGCCGCGCCCGCCGCTGAGCTTGAACTCCCACCGCACCGTGTCGTCGCTGCCGGTGCCGGACAGGTGGTGGACGATGGTGGGCTCCGCGTGCAACGCCGCCGCCGCGAGTGCGACGAGGGCAGACAAGATCGGGGTGCGCATGGCCGGAAGTTGTGTCCGGCATTGGCCAAAGGGCGAGCGTGCCGCGATCTGGACAGTGAAATTCCGGATCGCGGCGAACGCGCCATTGACCCGCCCACACCGCGGCCGCTGCATGGCGGAAAGACCTCGCCCCATGATCACGTTCCTGCCGCCCCGCCGCCTGCTGCTCGCCGCCGTCGCTCTGGTTGTCGCCGCTGTCGCCACCGCCGAGCCCTCCCTCTGGTACGACCGGCCTGCGCGGGAGCCGATCACCGAGGCGCTGCCCGTGGGCAACGGCCGGCTCGGTGCGCTCGTCCTGGGCGGCACGGCGCACGAGCGTCTCGCGCTCAACGAGGCCACGCTCTGGACCGGCGGCCCCTACAACGCGGACAGTCCCGAGGCGCTCGCCGCCCTGCCCGAGATCCGCCGCCTGATCTTCGCCGGCCGGTTCGCGGAGGCCGACGCGCTCGCCGCCGCCAAGTTCATGGGCCGCCCGCTCTCGCAGAGTGCGTACCAGCCGCTTGGCGACCTCTTCCTCGATTTCCTCGGCCACGAGAACGTCACCGCCTACCGCCGCGAACTCGACCTCGAGACCGCCACCGCGTGCGTGACCTACACGGTCGACGGCGTGCGCTTCACCCGCGAGGTCTTCGCCAGCGCCGCCGATCAGGTCCTGGTCGTGCGGCTCACCGCCGACAAACCGCGGGCGCTTGACGTCGTGTTGTCTCTCGCCTCGCAGCAACCCGGGATCCAGTCCTGGCGCAAGAACGTCGAGAAGTGGTGCACGACGGGCGAGCTCGGCATGCGCGGACGCAACCGCGACTTTGGCGCGATCAAGGGCGCGCTCCAGTTCGAGGCGACGGCGCGCATCCTGGCCGAAGGCGGCCGGGTCATGCCGGGGGAGGAGAGCGTCAGCGTGCGCGACGCGGACGCGGTCACCCTGCTGTTTGCCGCCGCCACCAACTTCCGCAGTTGGCAGGATCTCACCGGCGATCCGGGACTGCTCGTGGCCGCGACCCTGGAACGCGCGGCGGCGAAAGGTTACGCCGCCCTCCGCCGCGACCACCTCGCCGACTACCAGCCGCGCTTCCGCTGCCTCTCGATCGCGCTCGGCCCCCAGGCCGACACCGAGGCGGAGAACCGCCCGGCCGATGAGCGCATCGCGCGGTTCGCCCGCGGCGAGGACCCGGCGTTCGCCGCGCTCTATGTGCAGTACGGCCGCTACCTGTTGCTCGCCTCGTCCCGCCCCGGCGGTCAGCCGGCCAATCTCCAGGGAATCTGGAACGACAAGCTCAATCCGCCCTGGGAGAGCAAATACACGATCAACATCAACACCGAGATGAACTATTGGCCCGCCGAGCCGGCCAACCTCGGTGAATGCGCCGAGCCGCTCGTGCGGATGGTCGAAGACCTCGCCGTCAGCGGTGCCCGCACCGCGCAGGGCACCTACGGCGCCCGCGGCTGGGTCGCGCACCACAACACCGACCTCTGGCGCGCCACCGCGCCGATCGACGGCCCACGCTGGGGCCTGTGGCCGATGGGCGGCGCCTGGCTCTGCCTCCACCTCTGGGACCGCTACGAGTTCTCCGGCGACCGCGCCGTCCTCGAGCGGATCTATCCCACGCTGAAGGGCGCCGCGCAGTTCTTCCTCGACAGCCTGGTCGAGGAGCCGGGCCACCGCTGGCTCGTCACCAACCCCTCGCTCTCCCCCGAGAACGCGCACCCCGCCGGCGTCGCGCTCTGCGCCGGCCCCACGATGGACAACTCCATTCTCCGCGCGCTCTTCGACCGCTGCATCCGCGCTTCGGAGACGCTCGGCGTCGATTCCGAGTGGCGCGCGCAGGTCGCCCGGACCCGCGACCGCCTCCCGCCGCTCCAGATCGGCAAGGCCGGCCAGCTCCAGGAGTGGATGGAGGACTGGGACCTCGAGGCGCCGGAGAGGCACCACCGGCACATCTCGCACCTCTTCGCGCTCCACCCGAGCGACGAGATCTCCCCGCTCGCCACGCCCGAGCTCGCTGCCGCGGCGCGCAGGACTCTCGAGTTGCGCGGCGACATCGCCACCGGCTGGAGTCTCGGCTGGAAGATCAACTTCTGGGCCCGCCTCCACGACGGCGCCCGCGCCTACGATCTGCTCAAACTCCTCCTCAGCCCGGACCGCACGTATACGAATCTCTTCGACGCTCACCCGCCGTTCCAGATCGACGGCAACTTCGGCGCCACCGCGGGCATCCTCGAGATGCTCGTGCAGAGCCACCGCGGCGAGATCCACCTCTTGCCGGCGCTGCCGCCGGTCTGGCCCGAGGGGCGTGTCGCGGGTATCAGGGCACGCGGCGCCGTCACCGTCGACCTCGAGTGGCGCGCCGGGAGGCTCGTCGCCGCCACGCTCACCGCCGATCGCGACGGCGTCCACCAGGTGCGCCTCTCGCCCACCGAGGTGCGCGCGGTGACGCTCGAGGCCGGCCAGCCGCTCGTGGTGAAACCGTGAACTGGTAGGCCACGGCGTCGACGCGGCCCAGTGCGCTCCCAGCTTTGACGTCCCTCGTGGGTCCGGTCTCCGGCCGGACGCCTGGGCCCCCTGCGGGCCCCTTCGACTCTTCCCCGACGCGCCCGGTCGAAGACCGGTCCTACGAGTCCTCCGCAAACTTCCAGTTGAAGCCTGCGCGGGCTCGCGTACTCCTTGGCCGCCGTGTCCGAGAAAACCTCCGCTCCCTTCACTCCCACCGCCACCGGCAAGCCGCTCGTCGGCATTGTCATGGGCAGCACTTCCGACTGGCCCGTCATGGAGGCCGCCGCGCGCCTGCTCGACGAGTTCGGCATCGCCACCGAACGCCGCGCGCTCTCCGCCCACCGCACGCCCGACGCTGCCCTTGATTGGGGCCGGGGTGCCGGCTCGCGCGGCCTCAAGGTCATCATCGCCGCCGCCGGCGGTGCCGCGCACCTCGCGGGCGTGATGGCCGCCGTCACCCCGCTGCCGGTGCTCGGCGTGCCGATGGAGTCGGCGTCGCTCAAGGGCCTCGATTCGCTGCTCTCGATGGTGCAGATGCCCGGTGGCATCCCCGTCGCGACGTTTGCCATCGGCAAGCCCGGCGCGCTCAACGC
>JAEZSJ010000025.1 GCA_023443985.1 Verrucomicrobiota bacterium
CCCCCGCTCTCCGCCGCCGTCGGCCGGCCCACCGTTGTCCCGCCGGCCATCACGCCGGTGCATCGCATCCTCACCGGCGCGCCGCCGCTCCGCCTCCCCGTCGTGGGCGGGCCCCCGCCCGGCTCCCGCAAGCTCATCCTCATCGGCGCCTCGACCGGCGGCACCGAGGCGATCCGCGAGGTGCTCCAACGCCTGCCCGGCAACCTGCCGCCCATCGCGATCGTGCAGCACATCCCCGCGACCTTCTCGCGCGCCTTCGCCGACCGCCTCAACGCCCTCTGCCAGATGGAGGTCCGCGAGGCGCGCGACGGCGACGAGTTCCGCCCCGGCCTCGCGCTCGTCGCCCCGGGCAACTTCCACCTGCTGGTCCAGCGCCAGGGGGCCCGCTATGTCGCGCGCGTGACCACCGGCCCGACGGTCTGGCACCAGCGCCCCGCCGTCGACCTGCTCTTCAAGTCCGCCGTCGAAAGCGCCGCGGCGCACACCACCGCCGTGCTCCTGACCGGCATGGGCAAGGACGGGGCGGAGGGCCTGCTGCAGCTCCGGCAACGCGGCGCCCGCACGTTCGCCCAGAACGAGGAAACCTGCGTCGTCTACGGCATGCCACGCGCCGCCCACGAACTCGGGGCCGCCGAGCGCATGGTGCCGCTCGATCGCATGCACGAGGCGATCCTCGGCGCCGTTTCCCAGCTCGCCGACTAGGCGCCGCACGACCCGCGGCACGCGCAACTTTGAAGCACCCGCGAAATTTCAGCGCGTACTTCCCTTTTCCGCGAAAGCTCGCAATCTTCTGCGCGGATGAGCTCTTCGCCCTCGCCGGTCTCCCCACTCGCAGCCGGCGCTGTCCACCGACCCGACTGCGAATTCTCCCAGTTTGTCACCGATGCCCGCGGCACGGTGCGCCAATGCACCATCCTCGGCACCGAACCGCTCTGGGGCGAGCCTGAGCAAGTCCGTGGCCGCGGCCTGCTTCCCCTGCTCCGCGGCGTGCAACCCCGCTGGGCCGCCGTCCTCCCCGCCGAGGTGGGCGACGGGCCGTCGACCCTCTTCCTGCCGGCTCCGCACGACCAGCTCCCGAGCTTCGGCTACCGGCTGCACCGCCTGCCGGTGGCGGACGGCTTCGTCTTCACCATCCTGCCCGAACTCGCGCCCGACTCCGCCGCGCTCGGGCAGGAGGGTTTCGCCGGCCTCTCCCAACGGCCCGAGGCGCTCGCGCAGCTCTTCCTCCGGCACCGCCTGCTCGAGAGCCGGATGCAGAACCACCTCGCCAACTTCCCCGGCGTCGTCTTCAGCCGGCGCAGCGACTTCTCGTTCAGCTTCCTCGGGCCGCGTTGCGAGGAGCTCACCGGCCTCGCCCCCGCGCTCCTCGCCAAGGACGGCCACGCCTACGAGGACCTCATCCACGAGGCCGACCGCGAGGCCTACGGCAAGGAGTCCGCCGGCCACCTCGCCGGCCGGCCGTTCGCGCTCACCTATCGCATCCAACATGCTCGTACGGGCCAGGTCCGCCACATCATGGACGTGCGCAACCCGGCCCGCTCCGCCAGCGGCCTGCCCCTGGGCTGCGACGGCATGTGGCTCGACATCACCCGCCAGAAGGTCGCCGAGCTCCGGCTCAACGAGAACGGCTGGAAGGAGACGCTCGCCGTCCTCACCAGCGGCCTCCTCCACGATTTCGGCAACCTCCTCTCCGGCATCTACTCGCTCAGCGAGCTCTACCACACCCAGCTCGCCGCCGATCCCTCCATGGCCGAGGGCCTCGGCATGATCAAGGAACACGCCCGCCAGGCCCAGCTCCTGGTCAAGAAGATCAGCTCGCTCAACCGCGACACTGTCGGCCGCCGCAACTACTACTCCCTCAACCGCCTCACCCGCGAGCAACTCGAGCTCATCGGCCCCGTGCTCCCGAAGGGCATCAAGCTCGCCACCGACTTCCCGCCCGAGGAGATCCCCGTCTACCTCGACGAGGTCGCCTTCCGGCAGGCGCTCGTGAACTTCGCCATCAACGCCCGCGACGCCATGGGCACCCGCGGCTCGATCGTCATCCAGCTCGTCGCCCCCGCCCGCCCCGAGGACTTCGCCGACGTCGCCTTCTACAACCCGCCCCAGTGGGCGCGCGCCTTCGCCGCGCTCATCTTCAGCGACTCCGGCTGCGGCATCCCGCCCGACAAGCTCACGAAGGTCTTCGACCCCTTCTACACCACCAAACAAAGCGACCGCGGCACCGGACTGGGCCTCTACACCGCCCAACTCTTCGCCGAGAACGAAGGCGGACACATCGGCGCCCGCAGCCGCCTCGGCCAGGGCACCGACATGGTCCTCCTCCTCCCGATCGCCGCCCTCAACGACGACGGCTCGCCCGCCGAGGAGCCGCCTGCCGCCGCCGAGACCCCCGCCACGCGCCGCCGCTGCGTGCTCCTCCACACCCCCGGCCGGATGCCCTCCGCCTGCCTCGAGGAGGCGCTGCGCGCCCGCGACTGGGAGGTCCGCAACACGATCGCCTTCGAGGAGATCCGCGTCTTCCTCGCCGAGAAGGGCGCCGGCATCGACCTGCTCCTAATCAACCAGCCCGAGGCCGACCGCGAACTGCCACGCCTCATCGAGCTCGTCCGCCGCGAGCAACCGCACCTGCGTATTGCGCTTGAAATCACCGGACAGAACCCTGACGAAGTCCCCTCGGAGATTCGCCGCCGGGTCGACGCCCTCCTCCGGCCCAACCGCCCCGAGCGCGAACTCGTCAACGAACTCGCCCGCCTCCTGCCGACCCGATGAGCCCCGCCTATACCAAGCCCCCCATCCTCATCGTCGACGACGAGCCCATTGTCCTCGCCGCCCTCAAGGAGACCCTCCTCCGCGAGAGCTACGATGTCGTCGCGACCAACAGCCCCGCGCAGGCCCTCGACATCCTCCACCAGCGCCAGTTCGCCGTCATCATCTCCGACCACCGCATGCCGGAGATGACCGGCCTCGAGTTCCTCGTCGAGGCCAAGAAGATCCAGCCGCAGACCTCCCGCATCCTCATCACCGCGGTCCTCTCCCTGCCCACGATCATCGACTCGATCAACAAGGGCGAAATCTTCCGCTTCCTCGCCAAGCCCTGGCTGCGCGAGGAGCTCACCGCCACCGTCAAGAACGCCGTCCAGCGCTACGAGCTCGTCGCCCAGAACACCCAGCTCCAGTCCGAGACCGCCGAGCTCAACACCCGCCTGGCCGACGCCAACCGCGCCCTCGAGGCCCAGGTCCGCACGCTCGAGCAGCAGAAGCTCGCCCTCGACCACGCCAACCACTCCCTGGAGACCAACTTCGAAAAGTCCCTCGATCTGGTCTACCGCATCCTCAACACCTACGACCCCCTCCTCGGCAACCAGATCAAGGTCGTGTCCGACATCTGCAAGAAGATGGCGGATACAACGCACTTCACCGTCGACGAGAAGCACGTCCTGCGCACCAGCGCCGCCCTCTGCGACATCGGCCTGATCGGCGTCTCCCGCGAGTTCCTCCGCGCCTACCGCACCGGCCAGCCGCTCGGCGAGAACGAGCAGGCCATCATCCGCAACCACCCCATCTACGGCCAAGCCCTCGCCTCCTTCGTCGACGATCTCACCACCGTCGGCGACACCATCCGCGCCCACCACGAACGCTGGGACGGCTCCGGCTATCCCGACGGACAGAAGGGCGAGAACATCCCCTGGACCGCCCGCTGCCTCGCGGTCGCCGTCGCCTACGTCGAGACCGGCCTCCCGAAGGAACAGGCGATCGAATACATCCTCGCCCAGTCCGGCAGCGGCTTCGACCCCGAGGCCGTGCGCCTCTTCCTCAAGGTCACCCACCTCATCCAGCTCCCCCGGCAGGTGAAGGAGATCATGCTCGAGGAACTCAAGCCCGGCATGACCCTCGCGAACGGCATCTACAACCCGCACGGCCTGCTCCTCATCGGCGAAGGTCAGGAGCTCACGCCCGCCACGATCGCGAAGATCCGCAACTACTCGCAGATGCACCAGATCAACCAGCAGCTGCTGGTGTACACCTGAGACGGCGCCAGCGGGTCCGCCGGCGGCTCGGCGGCGGTTCGCTCCGCGAGGACCCGCAGGTCCGATACAACCCCGCCCTTATCCAGCCGGGCTCCGCCGCACCCGCAGCCACGCGAGCAGCGCCAGCCCCGCGCACGCGGCCACGAACCAGTCACCGTGCTGCACATACGGGGTGGGCCGGCCGATCCAGCGCACATCGCGCGAGACCCGCACCACGCCGCCGCCGCGGAAATAGACCGAGCCGCGCTCGTTCTCCAGCGCCTCGCGCATCCCGCCGAACTCGTCGAACCAGCCGCTCCAGCCGCCGTTGCCGCAGCGCACGACCGGCCGTCGCGTCTCCGCCGCCCGTAGCGCCGAGTGCGCCGCGTGCTGGTAGGCCGCGGCGCCTTCGCCGTACCACGCGTTGTTCGTCAGGTTCACCAGCACCTCCGCCCCCGCCGCCGCGCTCGCCCTCGAGAGGTCGGCGAAGACATCCTCGTAACAGATCAGCACCCCGGCCCGCACCGGGCGGCTGCGGGTCGAGAGCACGAGCGGCTGCGCCGATTCGCCCGCCAGGAAATCGTCGCCGATCGGCACGAACTTCCGCAGCCAGCCGAACACGGGGCGCAGCGGCACGTATTCACCAAAAGGAACTCGGTGTCGCTTCGCGTAGTACTCCGCCTGCAGCCCGCGCTCCGGGTCGACCGCCACCGCCGCGTTGTACCAGCGCTCCGTCGGCTGGTTCGCGTCCTCCATCACGACGACGCCGCCGAGGATCGGCGCCCCCGCGCCGCGGGCGTTCTCCTCGAGCCAGCCCTGCAGCTCGGGCTGCACCTTGAGGATGTAGGGCACGGCCGCCTCCGGCCAGAGCAGCAGATCGGGCTGCGCCGCGGCGACCTTCGCCGTCTCCCGCGCCAGCACGCGCAGGTTCTCGCCCGCCGCCGCCGGTTCCCATTTCAACGTCTGGGGGATGTACGGCTGCACGAGCCCCACCGTGAGCCACGGTTCCCGTTGCTGCCGCAGCAGGTCGCCCCCGAGCCCGAACGTGCCCGCCAACAGGGCCGCGAGCGCGACGGTCAGCTCGGGCGCGAACCACCGGCGGGGATGGTCGTACCGCAGCGCCGCCATCTGGCGGAACCACGCCGCCGCGCCGAGGTTCACGAGGATGAGCAGAAACGACACGCCCGCCGCGCCGGTGTAGGGACAGAGCGCCAGCAGCAGCGGTCGCTGCCATTGCGAGGCCGCCAACGGCAGCCAGGGGAAACCGGTGAACAACCAGCCGCGCACCCACTCGCCCACCACCCAGAGCCCCGCCAGGCCGCACAGTCCCACGATGCGGGCCCAGGCCGGCGCGCCGGCGAGCCGCGGCAGCGCCCAACGCGCCGCCAGAAACCACAACGTCGTGAGCGCACCGAGAAAGACCGCGAGCAACACCGTGCCGACCACCGTCACATGGCGCAGCCACGCCAGCAGCACCAGCCACGCGAGCGACCAGGCGGCCCAGTTCGCCCCCGCGAACAACCGCCACGCCGGCGCGCGTCCCGCCCAGAGCAGGGCCGGCACCGCGAACACCAGCGCACACTCGGGCGCGTGCTGTGCGGGAAACATCAGCCAGGCGAGCAGCGGCGTGAGCAGCAGCACCAGGAGGGCGAAACGTCTGTCGGTGGAAAAGCTCAAGGGATTCGTTCGGATGGAGACTCCGCCGGCGCCCGCGGGTTCACGCCACCGGCGGCCCCTGCTCCGTCCTTGGCGACCGGCGGCTCGCGCCGGCGCGCCGTTCAGCCGAGCGAAAGATCCCGCGTGCGCTCGCGGTAGAAGGTCTCGCAGAGGGCCTGGATCTCCTTGCCGTCGCGACGCTCGAGGGCGTCCTTCGCAAGTTTCCGGGCGTCGGCCATCTTCATGTTCCGCACGAGGTATTTCACCATCGGCACCAGCGGCGGCGCCATGCTCAGGCTGGTCGCGCCGAGCCCGAGCAGGAGCGGGGCGTAGGTCGGGTCGCCGGCCATCTCGCCGCACACGCCGGCGGGCAGCTTGCGCTTGCCGGCCTCGGAGAAGACCGTGCGCAGGGTGCGGATCACCGCGGGATGCGTGGGCTGGTAGAGGTTCGCGATGCGCACGTTGAGCCGGTCGATCGCGAGCGTGTACTGGATGAGGTCGTTGGTGCCGACCGAGAAGAAATCGCACTCCTCGGAAAGCAGGTCGATCGTCGCCGCGGCGCTCGGAATCTCGATCATGCTGCCGATCTTCACCTTGGGATCGAAGGCCTGGCCGCGCTCCGTGAGTTCCGCCTTCGCCTCCTCGAGCAGCTTCTTGGCGAGCAGCACCTCCTCCACGCCGCTGATCATCGGGTACATGATCTGCACGTTGCCGAAGGCGCTCGCCCGGAGGGCGGCGCGCAGCTGTTTCTTGAAGAACTCGGGATTCTCCAGGCAGATGCGGATCGCCCGGAATCCAAGAAACGGATTCGCCTCCGCGTCGATGCGGGCCACGCCGCTCAGGTCGGCCTTGTCGCCGCCCAGGTCGAGCGTGCGGATGATCACCGGCGCCGGGGCCAGGCCCTCCGCCACCGCGGCGTACGCGGCGTACTGCTGCTCCTCGTCGGGCAGATGCTCGGTGTTGAGGAAGAGGTATTCGGTGCGGAAGAGCCCCACGCCGTCGGAGCAGTAGTTGCGCACGAGCTCGACCTCGTCGGCCTTCTCGATGTTCGCCTGCAGCGTCACGCGCACGCCGTCGAGCGTCTCGGCCGGCAGGCGGTTCACCGCCATGATGCGCGACTCCACGATCCGCCGCTTCTCCTGCAGCTTGCCGTAGCGGAAGAGCGTCTGCTCGGTGGGGTTGAGGATGATCTGCCCGTCGTACCCGTCGAGGATGGCCCAGGCCCCGTCGCGCGCCTGCGCGGTGATGCCCCGGGCGGCGACGATCGCCGGCACCTTCATCGAACGCGCCACTATGACCGCGTGGCTGGTCCGGCTGCCGCCTTCGGTCACCACACCGAGCACGTTGCTCCGGTCGATGCTGGCCGCGTCCGACGGGCTGATCTCGTCCGCCGCGACGATGCGGTTCTGCAACATCGACCCGAGGCTGGCCGCCGCCTGCCCGAGCAGCGCGTGCAACACGCGCTTGGACACATCGCGGATGTCCGCGACCCGCTCGCGCAGGTACTCGTCGGGGATCGCCTCGAAAGCCTCCACATACCGCTGGGAGACCCGGTGGAAGCAGGCCTCGATGTTCAGGCCCGTGTTCTCCATCTCCCGGATCGTCTCCGCGATGAGCGCCTGGTCCTCGAGCACCATCAGATGGGCGTCGAAGATCCGCGCCTCGTCCTCGCCGAGGTTGCGCGCCACCTCGGCCCGCACCCGGCCGATCTCCTTCCGCGTGTCGACCAGCGCGCGCTCGAAGCGGGCGATCTCCTCCACCCGGCGGGCGGGATCGATCTGGAAACGGGGCAGATCGATGTCCTTCTGCACGTAGAGGAAGATCTGCCCGTACGCGATTCCTTGGGACGCCGCGATGCCCTTGACGATGGTTTCGGTCTGGGCGGTCTTTTCCATGCGTGCAGGTTCGTTCGAGTAAGGGAAGCCGCGGGCGGCGAAGCCGAGTAAAACGCCGCAACTTCTAGACCGTCAAACGCTTTTCCCGTCACGCGCCCAGGCGCGCCACCACCGCGAAGGCCTCCGCGCCCCACGCCGCGCGGACCTCCGCCAACGGGCGTTCCGCGTCCGTGTCCTCCCCGAGCAGGGCGAAGCACGCGCTGCCGCTGCCGGTCATGTGCAACGCGAGCCCGCAACGTGCGCGCAACCGTTCCGCCAGCACGGGCAACGCCGGAAACTTCGCAAACGCCACCGCCTCGAACGAGTTCCCCGGCAGCGCCTCCAACGCGAGGTCCCCGCGGCGCCACGCCGCCAGCCGCGCCTCGGCCTCCGCCGCGGGCGTGTAGCTGTGCGGCGCCGCGGCCGCCAGCCGGCCGTACGCCCAGGGCGTGTCGATGCCGAAGCCGGGGCGGCAGACCAGCACGCGCCGCCCGGCGAGACGGGCGCGCTCCGCTGCGGCAAGAAACTCCAGGCGCTCCCCGCGCCCGCGCATGATCGTCGGCGCGTTGGCCAGAAACAGCGGGCAGTCCGAGCCGAGCCCCGCCGCCAGCTCCGCCAGCACCGCCTCCGGCAGCGCGCGCGCCGCCAGCCGCTGCAGCGCGCGCAACGCGGCCAC
>JAEZSJ010000064.1 GCA_023443985.1 Verrucomicrobiota bacterium
GCGCCGACGGGCATGAGCAACGCTTCGGGCGGGTTGTCGCGGAGGTCCTTCGCGGCTCGGGCGAGCAGAGCCTCGAGCGCGGCGGGGGTACGGGCGTCTTCCGGCAGGTGGGCGATGACCCGCGTCGTCTGGCCGGCGCCGGCGGCACCCGGCGGGCCGAGGCGGAGCAGGGTGGTTTCGCGGCGTTTGAAGCTGAACGGATCGAGGTGATCGGGCTCGGCGGGAGTCGCGGGCAGCGTCCAGCGGCGCATGGCCTTGGCGGCGAGCGCCTGCGCCACGGGGATCTCGTACACGGAGTCCTCGGTGAGCGAGACGCGGATGGTGTCGCCGAGGCCGTCGAGCAACAGGCTGCCGATCCCGATCGCGCTCTTGATGCGGCCGTCCTCGCCGTCGCCCGCCTCGGTCACGCCGAGGTGGAGCGGGTAGGCGCGGTGGGCCTTGTCCATGCGGTCGACGAGCAGGCGGTACGCTTGGATGACGACCTTCGGGTTGCTCGCCTTCATCGAGAGCACGATGTCGTGGAAGCCGTGGCTCTCGCAGATGCGCACGAACTCGAGCGCGCTCTCGACCATGCCCAGCGGAGAGTCGCCGTAGCGGTTCATGATGCGGTCGGAGAGCGAGCCGTGGTTGGTGCCGATGCGCAGGCAGCGGCCGAGCTCGCGGCAACGTTTCACCAATGGGGAGAAGCTCTCGTGGAGACGCTGGAGCTCACGCTCGTACTCGGCGTCGGAGTAGTCGACCACGGCGAACTTCTTCTTGTCGGCGTAGTTGCCGGGATTCACGCGGATCTTCTCGACGTGCTCGACCGCCTCCATCGCGGCCGTGGGTAGAAAATGGATGTCGGCCACGAGCGGCACGTGGGCGAAGCCGGCGGCGGAGAACTGCGCCCGGATCTCCCGCAGACAGCGCGCGGCGGGGACGTTTGGCGCGGTGACGCGCACGATCTCGCAGCCCACCTCGGCCAGCGCGATGCACTGGCGCACGGTCGCGGCGACATCCTGGGTGTCGGAGGTCGTCATCGATTGCACGCGGATCGGGTGGGAACCGCCGACGCCGACCGGGCCGATCTTCACTTCGACGGCGGGACGGCGGATCGTGGCGAAACGGGAGGCGCAGTAGGACATGGGAGCGGGAACGATGAAGAATCGCGAAGGCGCGGGGAGGCAAGCGCCGCGCCCGCGAGCCTGCGGTGGGGGAGGCGGTGGAGCTCCCGCGCCGGCTGCGCGCGGGAAGAGGCGTGGCGAGAAGTCAACGCACAGCGCTCTGCAGCTGGCCCGATTGGAAGAAGTGGGTCAGCGGTGTCGGCTCGAAGACCGGCACAGGCTGGAAACCCGCGGTGGTGTCGCCGTAGATCTGGAGTTTCGCGACGAAGCGTTCATTGAGCACGATCCCGCGCCCGAGGAGCGGCACGCCCGGCGGATAGGCCTGGGCGAGAATCTCGCCGGGGCAGAGATCGTGGCTGGGCTTGCGCACGACCGGACAGGGTCGATCGACGACGGACAGGGTGATTGCCGACCCGGCGAAATCGAAGACGAAGCTGACGGACTCGGCCGGGATCGGGGGCGTGCTCGCCGCTCGGTTGATCTGCTGGCCGCGGGCGAGGAACGGCGCGAGCAGCTCCACCCCGTGCGACTGGAGGTTGGAGCGCAGCGCGGAGGCGACGACGGTGAGCGCCTCGACGAGGAACGACTGGCACTGGGAGGCGCCCGGAGCGCGCTCGAGCGTGCGAGTGAAGATGGTGCTCACGGCCTGGGCCTCGGCCTCGAGCACGAGATCGGTCCAGCGCTGGCCCTGGGGGCGCAGGAAGGCCGTCCAGGCGGCGTAGGTGACCGGAGCCCCCGCGGCGGGCGGGGACAGGCGGGTGACCGTGTCGGGCCGGAGACCGAGATCCTGCAGGGCGCGGCGCGCCAGCGTCTCCAGTTCCTCGGGTGGCAACGGGCTGGGGGCGAGCACCGGCGCCGCGCTCCTGGCGGCGGGAATGGCCGGCGCGGAAGCCTGGCCGGAGCGCGCGATCATCTCGCCGAGGAGCTCGTGGCGTTCGACGAGTTGCTCGAGGTCCTCGATGCGCTGCCGCACCTCGTGCTCGTATTCGATCATCCGCTCCGCCACCCGGAGCCGGGCCAGCATCTCGGAAGACTTGAAGGGCTTGGTGACAAAATCGTCGGCGCCCGCGTCGAGCCCGGCGGCGAGATCCGCCTCGGTGTTCTTCGAGGTGAGGATGAGCAGGTAGGGGCGGATCCGGAGCCGGGTCTGGCGCAGCTGCGTGCAGACCTGCGGGCCGGTGAGATCGGGCATCATCCAGTCGATGATCGCCACCGAGGGCCCGCCCTCGGCGGTGAGCGCGTCGATGGCCTTGCGGCCGCAATCGACCGTCTCGACCTCGAAACGGTGTTTCTCGAGAAACGCCCGCATGATGCGGAGCACGGTGGGTTCGTCGTCGGCGACGAGGATCTTCATCGAAAGAAAGCGGGTGAACGGGAGGAGACGTGTCTCATCGGCCGGAGGTGCCGGCGCTTGATGGTGGGCGCGCCCGGTTCGAGTACGGCAGACGCGGGGCAGGCATTCGAGCAAATGTTGCCGCGGTGCCCGAGGGCGAGGGCGCCGCGGGCGCCCGGCACACGCTGTGGGCGGCACGGTCCGGAAACGAAAAACCCCGCGGCCGAAGTGGCCGCGGGGGCTTCAGAGTGGCGCGCCCGTAGGGAGTCGAACCCCAAACCTTCTGATCCGTAGTCAGATGCTCTATCCAATTGAGCTACGGGCGCGTGAAGGAGGCGTGAAGAGAATGGTGCGCCCGGCGAGTGACAAGCACGAATTTGCGGAGTTTTTTCCGGACGGCCCGAGTCGGCGCGGCGGGAGCTCAGCCCGCGGCGTTGCCCGCGGAGACGAAGAGCGCGACGGCCTGCGAGCGGCGGGTGACGTTCAGCTTCCCGAACACGTTGGCGAGGTAGTTCTTCACGGTCTTCTCGGTGAGGCCGAGCTCGTTCCCGACCTCCTTGTTCGTCTTGCCGGCGGCGATCAGCGCGAGCACGCGGCGTTCTTGTGGCGAGAGGCTGGATACTGGGTCGTCGGCCATGCCGCCCCGGGTGCGCATCAGCTGGAGGACGCGGGCGGTGGCCTGCGGGTCGAGCACGGACTTGCCGGCGGCGACGTTGAAGATGGCCTGCACGAGGTCGTCGGCCCCGACCTCCTTCAACAGGTAGCCGTGGCCGCCGCAGCGGATCGCGTCGTTGATGAGCTGGTCGTCGATGACCGAAGTGAGAAACAGGATGCGGGTGTCGGGGCGGTGCTCGAGGATGCGCCGGCAGGCGTCGAAGCCGGTGCCGTCGGGCAGGCGGATGTCGAGGAGGACGACATCGGGGTTGGCGTTGGCGGCCATGGAGACGGCCTCGGCGACCTTGCTCGCCTCGCCGACGATGGTGATGCCGGGCTCGGTCGACAGGAGGGCCTTCAAACCCATGCGGACGACTTGGCTGTCGTCGACGATGGCCAGGCGGAGGGCATTGATGGCGGTCATGAGTGTTGGGCGGAGTCCGGAAGCGTGAACGTGAGCACGAGGCGGGTGCCTTGGCCGGGGGCGGAGTGGCACTGTAGTTTCGCGCCCAGACGTTCGGCGCGCGCCTGGAGGTTGTCGAGCCCGTGTCCGCGGGTGGCGGTGGCCGGATCGAAGCCCCGCCCGTCGTCCTGGAGGAGGAGGCAGAGTTCGTCGCCGTTGCGGTGCAGCCGGATCGCGAGTTGGCGGGCGTGGCCGTGGCGGACGCTGTTGCTGACGGCCTCGCGGGCGATCTGCAGCAGGTCGGTGACCTGGGCGGGGGCGAGCTGGCGGGCCGCCTCCTCGTCGATGCGGACATCGACCTCGAGGTCGCGCGCGGCGCAGTGGTGCTCGATCACGGCGCGCACGGAGTCGGCGAAGCTGCGTTGGCGCAGCTGCTCGGGCCCGAGTCCCGAGATGTAGGCGCGCACCTCGCGGATGGCGGCGTTGAGGGTCTGCAACGCGGTGTCGATCTGGGTGCGCGCCTCGGCCAAGTTGTGGTCGAGGGCCTTGCGGCCGGCCTGGATCGTGAGGCCGGTGGCGTAGAGCGACTGGATGAGGCCGTCGTGGAGGTCGCGGCCCATGTCGATCTTCTCCTGCAGGGCGCGGTTGAGCAGGATCTGCTTGAGATGGGCGTCGGCCTCGGCGCGCTGCCGTTCCTCGCGTTCCTTCTCCAGCTCGGCGGACTGGCGCACGGAGCTGGCCGCCAGCTGGGTGAGGACGCCGTAGTCGGCGGGCTTGGACGGGTGGAGCGGCGCGCCGGCGTCTTCGCCGGTGCCGCCCCAGGAGCGGTCGACGAGGACGAGGAGGAGCATCGCCAACAGGAGCATCAGCGCGAGCAGGAGGAGCAGGGCGGCTGCGCGCTGGAACGCGACCATCACCCGCGTGATCGTGGAGGGGGGCATCTGCACGAGGACATGGGCGACCGTCTCCCCTTGGGCGTTGCGGATGGGGTGCGTGAAACGCCAGCCGGGCTCCGCGGCGCCGGTCCAGCCCGGCGGCGGTGCGCTCTCCTGGACGGAGACCTGGCCGCCGATCGCGTGGCCGAGATCCCGGACGAACTCGTCGGTCCACGGGGGCGGGCCGGCCTTCGCCAGGGCGAGGATCTGGGCGAACTCCGTCGCCTTCGTGTCGAGCCGCTCGGCGATGGCGCGGTCGTTCTGGCGCTTCAGCCAGCTGGTCGTGACGGCGACGGCGCCGAGGAACAACAGCAGCAGGACGAGCGCGAGACCGGTGAGGCGGATGATCCGTTTCATGGGCGGCGGTCGCGCGAAGGTCGGCGGAGATCGGGTCGGTGGGCGCGGCGCGGGATGCGCGGCCCGGGACGGATCAAAAGACCTGCGACGAGGGCAGGCAAGTGCGTCGGCGCGGGCGGCGCACGGGCGGCGGCGCATTCACGGATGTTTCGAAACCGGCGGCGGTGGGGCCGCGGGGCGGAGGCGGCTCACCGCCGGCCGCACAGCTGTTCGTAGGCGTCCTCGAGCTTGCGCGCGAACGCCCCGGTGTCGAACAACCCGCCGGGTTGCGCGGCGGCCGTGGCGAGGTGCTCGCGCACGGCCGCGAGGCGGGCGGGCTCGGTCGCGAACCGCACTGCGCGCTCGATGTAGTCCTCGGTCGAGGTCGCGACCAGCGGCTCGGCGAGGCCGAGCGTGGCGAGCAGGCTCAGGCCGACGCGCGACGGGAAGCTCTGTCCGGGAAAGGTGAGCACGGGAAGGCCCGCGCGGAGCGCATCGGCGGCGGTGCTGTGGGCGG
>JAEZSJ010000082.1 GCA_023443985.1 Verrucomicrobiota bacterium
ACCCGGATGCGCCAGCCGAGCGGCGCCTCGGCGGCCGCACAGCCGCGGGCCGGCAGGCCGTCGGCCCAGGCGAGGAACAGCGCGCGCTCCACATGGAAACGCTGCGACACCACGATCACCCGCCGCTGGCCAAACACGCGGCTGACCCGCTGCACCGAATCGAGCGTGGAGAAGCCGGCGTAGTCGCAGGTGATGTACTCCGCCGGCACCCCACGCGCGACCAGGTCGGACTTCATGTCGTCGGGCTCGCTGTACTCGGGACGCGAGTTGTCGCCACTGACGATGATGCCCCGCACCCGCCCCGTCCGGAAGAGCTCCGCCGCGACATCGAGGCGCGGGCCATAGAAACAGTTCGGCGAGCCGTCCTGGAGACTGCGCGCGGTGCCGAGCACCAACGCCACGTCGGCCGGCGGAAGACCGTCGGGCCCGGAGTGGACGCGGTCGCGGGCGACCCGCCGCACCATCCACTCGGCCGCGCCGAGAAACACGGCGAGCGCGAGCACCACAGTCCAGCAGAGCCGCCGCGCCCGATGCCGAGCGGGCCGCCTGGCGCCGGCCGGGGCCGTCGGAGTGTCGCCGTGCCCGCCGCGACGGGAGGCCCCGAGGCGGACGCTCATCGCAGGATCCGCTCCTCCGCGAGCTTGCGCGCCAGTTCCGGCGCCTCCTGCTCGAGGATCTTCCGCAGGCCGGCCCGGCGGCGTTTCTCGAGATACACCGCGAACGGAAGCGCGAAGAGCACGTAGACGGCAATCCCGAGACGGCCCATCGTATCCAGCTTCTCGCGATTATCGGCGATCAGCAACGCCTCGGCCAGCAGCACCAGGCTGGCGACGCAGAACACGCCCAGGGCGGCGAGGAACCAGCGCGGCGGACCGCAGAGCCGGCGGTAGGCCTCCCACCGCCGCGTCTCGTGCTCGTCGTGCTCCCGCCGGGCGGCCAACTGATCGAGGATCCTGCGTGCTTCGCTCATGGCGGGAGGATGGAGAAGGGACTCACCTGCCCCCGAGGAGATGCTCGGGATTGAGCTTCTCGAGCGACTTCAGGACGAACCGGCCGTCCTTGCGCACGAGCTTCCCGTCGAGGCGGATCTCGCCGCCGCCGCATTCGGGACGCTGGATGGAGACAAGGTCCCAGTGCACCTGCGAGCGGTTCCCGTTGTCCGCGTCGCCATAGGCCTGGCCCGGCGTGAAATGGAACGAGCCGGCGATCTTCTCGTCGAAGAGGATGTCCCGCATCGGCTGGAGGATGTGCGGGTTGAACCCGAGGGCGAACTCGCCCACGTAGCGGGCGCCGGCGTCGGAGTCGAAGATCGCGTTGAGCCGCTTGTTGTCGCCCGCGCAGGTGGCCTCCACGATGCGGCCCTTCCTGAAGACAAGGCGCACGTTGTTGAACTCAACACCCTGATACACCGAGGGCGCGTTGTAGGTGATCTCACCCTCCACGCTGTCCTTCACCGGGCAGGAGAACACCTCGCCGTCGGGGATGTTGCGCAGCCCGCCGCAAGGCACGGCGCCGATGCCCTTGATCGAGAACCGCAGGTCCGTGCCCGGCCCCGTGATCTGCACACGATCCGTGCGTTGCAGGAGCTTCACCAGCGCCGCCATGCCGGGCCGCATGCGCGAGTAGTCGAGCGTGCAGACGCGGAAGTAGAAATCCTCGAACTGCTCCGTGCTCATGCCCGCCTGCTGGGCCATCGCCGAGGTGGGCCAACGCAGGACCACCCACTTCGTCTTCTCGACCCGCCAGTTGAGCACCGGGCGCATCAGGCCGTTGACGAGTTTCATCCGCTCGGCCGGCACGTCGGAGGACTCGAAGATGTTCTCCGAGCCCCGCACGGCGATGTACGCATCCATGCGTTTCATGCGGACCAGTTCGGTCTCGGCGCTGGTCTCGTACTGCGCCGGCTCCGCACCGCGGAGCAGTTCGCGGGTGATGCGGCCGCGGTTGAGCTGCACGTACGGGAACGCGCCGCGGGCGCGGGCCGCCCGGATCAGGGCGACGACCATCTCGTCGGGAATGTCGAAGGCGTCGATGAGCACGCGTTCGCCGCGGGCGAGCGAAGTGGAGAAACCGGTGAGGACCTGCGCGAGTTTGTCGAAACGGGTGTCGTTCATGGGGGTGTCTGGTGGCGTCCAGCGTGTCGTTCGGGGCCGGCAGTGCAAACGCGCAAAGACGCCCGCCGGCGGGCGCGCCACGAGCGACCCGACCGTCCGGCCGCCGAAAAACGCCGTTCGCCCGAACCCGGTTGAAACCCCGGCCGCGCGGGCCGTTCTTCCGCGCATGCACGCCGCCCTGCCCGCTCTCGCCCCCGACCAGACCGCCGAGGCCTGGGACGCGGTCGTCGACGCCTACGAGGAAGGTTTCGAGCCGTTCACCAACACCTTCGCCTCCGCCGCGCTCGAGCTGGCCGGTGTCGGCCCCCGCTCGCGAATCCTCGATGTGGCGACAGGGCCCGGCGGCCTCGCGCTGGCCGCGTTGGCGCGGGGCGCGGAGGTGGCCGCCGTCGACTTCGCCCCCGGCATGATCCGCCGCCTGCGCCAGCGCCTTTCGGGCGAACAGCGCTGGCGCGCGCAGTCGCTGGTGATGGACGGACAGGACCTCGCATTTCCCGCCGCGACGTTCGACGCCGCCTTCTCGAACTTCGGCCTGATCTTCTTTCCCGAACCCGCGCGCGGCCTGGGCGAACTCCACCGCGTGCTCAAGCCCGGTGGCCGCGCCGTGGTCGTGGCGTGGAGCTCGCCCCAACGCCACGAGGCGCTGCAACTGCTCCTGCAGGTGCTCGCCACGGTGCAGGAGGACTTCCGTCCCGCGGAGGGCACGCCGCCCTGGCTGTGCTTCGCCGATCCCGAGGTGTTCCACTGCGCGCTGTCCGATGCCGGGTTTGCGTCGGCCACGATCCACACCGTCACGAGGACCTGGGAGATCGCCTCCGTCGAACCGTTCGTGCAGCAGGCGCCGCATCTGTCGCCGGGCACCAACTGCCTCTTCGACTCGCTCGACCCGGACACCGCCGACGCCTTCGCCTCCGCGTTGCGCACCCGTCTGCGTGAGCAATTCGGCGACGGGCCCGTGCGCTTCCGTGCCGAGGCGCACCTCGGTGTTGCGCGGAAGAAGTGAGGACGGGCCCGCCCGGGCCGATCCCCACGACGGGCGCGGTCTGAGTCGGCTGCCGCGCGGCGCGCCGCCAGCGAGGAAACACCGAGGGAGGGCCTCACCCGGCGGCCGTCGCCGCGAGCGCCGCCACCTCGTCGGTCGAGAAGACACGCTCGATGTCGAGGATCATGGTGAACCGCTCGCCGCGCCGGCCGAGGCCGAGGATGAGATCGGTGCGCCAGCGCAGCCCCAGCGTGGGCGGCTCGTTGATCTCGTGCGGCTCGAGCTCGACCACCTCGTGCACGGCGTCGGCGAGCCCGCCGAGCACGACCGAACAGCCGTCGAGCTGGAGCTCCATGACGATGATGCGCGTCTGAAGCGTCTCCGGCGCCAGGGGCAGCCCGAACTTGCACCGCAGATCGACCACCGGAACGGCGTTGCCGCGCACGTTCACCACGCCGCGCAGATAGGCCGGCGCCGTCGGCACGCGGGTGATGTGGCTGAAGTCGAGCACCTCCCGCGCCTTGAAGACGTTCAGGGCGAAGAGCTCGTCGCCGAGGCGGAAGGTCAGGTAACGGGCGGTGGCGGTGATCCTGGGTGTGCCCATGGTGGTCGGCTCCATTTGTTCAATACTGTTCGAAGTGCCGATCCTCGGCCGTGGCGCCGGCCTCGAGATCGATCATCAGGCCGACGCCGGCCCCCTTCGGGGTCTTCGCCGCGACGGACCTCGCCGCCGCGACGGGCGGGACCGGGCGTTTGGCGACCGGTGCGACCGGGAGCGAGTTCGTTCGCACCCGCCCCTTCCCCGCGGTGGCGGTGCCATGCTCGCCCACCCGGAAGAACTCGATCGCACTCTGCAGCTGCTCGGCCTGGCTCGCCAGCTCCTCCGAGGAGGACGCCATCTCCTCCGCGGCGGAGGCGTTTTGCTGGACGACCTTGTCGAGTTCCTGGACCGCCCGGTTGATCTGCCCCATGCCGCCGCTCTGCTCGTCGCTGGCGACGGTGATCTCCTTCACCAGCTCCGCCGTGCGGCGGATGTCGGGCACGAGATGGTCGAGCATCGCACCGGCGGTCTCCGCGATCGCGACGGACGAGGCGGAAAGGGTGCTGATCTCGGCGGCCGCGGTCTGGGAGCGCTCGGCGAGCTTGCGCACCTCGCTGGCCACGACGGCGAAACCCTTGCCGTGTTCGCCGGCCCGCGCGGCCTCGATGGCGGCGTTGAGCGCAAGCAGGTCCGTCTGTCGTGCGATCTCCTCGATGATCGAGATCTTCTGGGCGATGTCCTTCATCGCCGTGGCGGTCCGGGAAACCGACTCGCCCGCGGTGGCGGCGTCCTGCGCGGCCTTGGTCGAGATCTTCTCGGTCTGGCGCGCGGCCTCGGCGTTCTGCCGGATCGACGCGCTCGACTCCTCGGTGGAGGCGGAGACCTCCTCGACCGAGGCGGCCTGCGCGGACGAGCCGGTCGAAAGCGTCTGGGCGGTGGCGGTCATCTCCTCGCTGCCGGCGGCGACGTTCTCCGCGGCCGAACGGACGTTGGCCACCACGTCGCGCAAGTTCGCGATCATCTTCTGGAGAGCGAGGCCGAGGGTGTCCTTGTCCGAAGCGAGTGTGACCTCGTGCCGCAGATCACCTTCGCCGATCTGGAGGGCGAGCCGGGCCTTCTGGTCGAGCGCCTCGGCCATCGAGTTCGCGGCGGTCGAGAGGGCGCCGATCTCGTCCCGGCCCTCCACGGCAACGCGCACCGAGAGGTCGCCGCGGGCGATCTGCCCGAGACCGGCGACGAGCCGCTCCACCGGCCGCGTGATCACCCGGCTGAGCAGCAGTGCCAGCGCAATGGACACAGCGAGCCCGCCCACGACCATCCCCGTCATCCACGCGCGGACGCTCCGGTAGACGGCGGCGCTCTCCGCCGCGGAGTGCTGGGCGAGTTCGTTGTTGAGGCGGGTGAGCTCCTCGAGGCTCGTGGCGAGGAGCTGGTAACGGGGAAGCGTCTCGCTGCGGATGACCGTGAGGGCCTCCTCGTTTCGCCGCTCAGACGAGAGCGCCATCAGCTTGCGCGCGGCTTGTTTGAACTCGGTCCATTGCGGGCCCACCTGCGCGAGAACCTGGCGCTCTCCTTCGGTGACCTGCGAGGCGCTGTACGCGGCGATGCGGCGCTCGAACTCGGCCTGGTATCCGTTGATGCGCTGCTCGATCCGCTGCATCTCGGCCGCCTCGGCCTCGATGACGTAGTCGCGGAGCGCGCGGCTGCAATACGACGCCTGGAGGTTGGCCGCGGAGAGGTCGACGATCGGTACGAGCGCATCGCCGTACATGCGCTCGAGCAGGCGGTTGAGCCGGCCGAGATTGTAGATGCCGATGGCGGCGACGAGCGTGCCGAGCAGCGCGACAAGGATGAAACCCGAGACGAGCTTCGCTCCGAGTTTGAGGTTCCTGAACATAGGGTGAGGAGGATCGGGTTGCGGAGGAGACGACGGCCCGCAGCCGGACCGAATCCGATCCGCCCGCGCCAGCCGTCGTGGTTGGCTGGCGAACAATCGACGCGCGCCGCCGCAGATTGAACGGCCGGTCCGTCGCATGTTCCCGACAGGGGCCCGGCCCTGCGTCGCCAATCTTTCGTTACTTACTCCATCCCACTTCGACAAAAAAGGCGCCCGGTCGAAACCGGGCGCCTTGAGAGGTTGCTGGCCCCAGGGGCCGGCGGCGGAACTCAGCCCTTGGTGGCCTCGTCGAGGATGTCGCCGAGGTTGGTGAGCTCGTTGCCGGTCTTCATCGAGTCGTAGGCCGAGGCTTCGGCCTGGATCTGCTCGATGCTGTAGTTGGCGGCCTTGATCGAGAGGCCGAGGCGGCGCTCCTCGCGGTCGATCTTGACGACGCGGGCGGTGACCTCCTGGCCGGGCTTGAGCACGTCTTTGATCTTCTCGACGCGCTCTTCCTGGATCTGGGAGATGTGGACCAGGCCGTCGATGCCGTCCTTGAGCTCCACGAAGGCGCCGAAGGAGGTGATCTTGGTGATGGTGCCCTTCACGACGTCGCCGATCTTGAAGACGCGATCGATGTCGGACCACGGATCCTCGGCGAGCTGCTTCATGCCGAGGCTGATACGCTGCTGCTGCGGATCGACATCGAGGACAACCGCATCCACCTCGTCGCCCTTCTTGAGGACTTCGGAGGGGTGGTTGACCTTGCGGGTCCAGGACATGTCGGAGACGTGCACCATGCCGTCGATGCCTTCCTCGAGTTCGATGAAGGCGCCGTAGGTGGTCATGTTGCGCACCTTGCCGCGGACGCGGGCGCCCACCGGGTAGTTGTGCTTGACCATGTCCCACGGGTTCGGCTCGAGCTGGCGCATGCCGAGGGAGATCTTCTGCTCCTCGCGGTTGAGGCCGAGGATGACGGCATCGAGCTCCTGGCCGACCTTGAGGATGTCGGAGGGCTTGGCGATGCGCTTGGTCCAGGACATCTCGGTGACGTGGACGAGGCCTTCGACACCGGGCTCGATCTCGACGAACGCGCCGTACGGGACGAGGTTGACGACCTTGCCGCGGATCTTGGCGCCGACCGGATACTTGTGGTCGATGTCGTCCCACGGATTCTTCTTGGTCTGCTTGAGGCCGAGGGAGACGCGCTCCTTCTCACGGTTGACCTCGA
>JAEZSJ010000086.1 GCA_023443985.1 Verrucomicrobiota bacterium
GGTGTGGCCGCACGCGCTCGAGCAGCGCCTGCGGGAGGCGGCGGAGACCTGGCACTGGCCCCACCGGCTGGTGGAGGGCGGGGCGGCGGCGGCGTTCGCGCCGGTCGACCTCTCGGGCGTGGCGAACCGCTCGCTGCGCCGGCCGCACGGCTGGCTCGGGCATCTGCCGCTGTTGCATCTGGGCACGGGGCTGCTGCGCATCCACGGGGTGGATTTCCAGCTGCTCGACGAGCGGCAGAACCGCGGCCGGGGCGTGGCGGTGCTGCGCTCGAGCCGCTTCCCGCCGACCTCGCGGCGCTCGCTGCCGGACGAGCTGGTGCTGCCGATCGGGCGCCGGGTGCGCGCTGTGTATTTCCTCCATGGTTGCGGGTACGCCGGCGAGCGGGTGCCGTTCGCCTGGTACGAGTTCCGCCAGGCCGGCCGCCCCCCCGCGGTGCTTCCGCTGGTCGCGCGGGGCGTGGGCCCGGCGCACAGCCCGGACACGCCGGCCGCGAACATCCAGGACTGGTGGCCGGAGTTCCCGCAGTTCAACGGGGACGGCGTGCGCCATGTCGTGGTCGCGGAGAACGGCGACCCGTTCGCGTATGAACGTTATCTCTACACGCTGGAGTGGGCGAACCCCGCGCCGGAGGTGCCGCTCGACGAGATCCGGATCCGCTCGAACCCGGTGGTGCCGACGACGCTCGGGCTGCTCGGCGTGACGCTGCTGCTGGCCTGAACGGGCCGGCGGGCGCCCGCGCCGGGGCCGCGGCTCAGACGAGGCGGCGGATCGCGGGGCGTGGCCGCAGGGGCGTGGCGACGGAGCTGCGCCGCACCAGCTCGACCGGGAACACCACGTTCTCGGCTTTCTCCTCGGCGGTGGACTCGCGGTTGTGGCGGATGCGCTCGAGCAGGATGTCGACCGCGCGCATGCCCATCGCGCGCAGGGGCTGCCGGATCGTGGTGAGCTGGGGGACGGTGGTGCGGGCCGCGAGGGTGTCGTCGAAGCCGATCACGGAGATGTCGCGCGGGACCACGTAGTGGGCCTTGGCGAGCACATCGAGGCAACCGAGCGCGATGGCGTCGCTGCCGGCGAAGATCGCGTCGGGGAGCGGCTTGCCGACGTGGCGGTCGAGCCAGGCCAGGAGCGCCTGACGGCCGGCCTCGAGCGAGTAGCGGCCGTCGATGAGCAGGTCGGGGTCGAAGGCGAGCCCGTGCTCGGCGAGCGCCTGGCGGTAGCCGAGTATCCGTTTTTCAGATCCAGTGAGGCCGCGGGTGCCGGTGATGTGGAGGATCCGCCGGTGGCCGGCGTCGATGAGTTCGGAGACCGCGGCGCGCGCGCCGGGCAGTTCGTCGCTCTCGATGCACACGACGCCGGGCAGCGGGTTGTTGGCGTGCAGCGCGACGAAGGGCGTGTGGGTGGGCAGGAGGCGCGCCGGGTCCGAGTCGAAGACCGGGGCGATGAGGATGATGCCGTCGACGCGGCCGTCGCAGAAGCCGGGGATCTGGTGGCCGTCGCGGTGCCAGTCGTGGAGGGTGAATACGGTGGTCGTCTGGCTGTGGGCGGCGGCGCTGGTGATGATGCCGTTGAAGGCCTCGAGGAAGTAGTGGTCGAACTCGACACCGTCGTTGATGATCGCGGCCACGCCCACGGTGTTCATGCGGCGCTGGGCGAGGGCCCGCGCGGCGGCGTTGGGCCGGTAGGCGAGCTTGCGGGCGGCCTCGAGGATGCGGACCCGGGTTTCGGGCGAGATGCGCGTGGAGGTGCGCGCGCCGTTGAGGACCGCGGAGGCCGCCATCGCCGAGACGCCCGCTTCCCGGCCGACATCGGCGAGGGTGGAGGGGCGGTTGAGGCTCTTGCGGGCGGACGACATCGAAGGGGCGGAGGAGGAACACAGAGGCCTGCGTGGTGAAACGGCAAGCCTGATGCACGGCGCGTGTTTCAAGGCTGGAGGCGGCGGTCGCGGCGGAGTGCGCCGGACTGCACGCTTGACACCTCCCGGCGATTTTGAGTTCTCGACCACTCCTTCGATCAATTTACGTCATGGCCAACACCAAATCTGCCATCAAGGCCGCCCGCCAGGCCCTCCGCCGTCAGGAACGCAACAAGACCGTGAAGTCGCGCCTGAAGACACTCTCTCGCAAGGTCGCGACGCTCACCGCCGCGAACAAGACCGAGGAGGCCCGCGTCGCCGCCGTGGCGTTCATCTCCGCGCTCGACAAGGCCGCCAAGAGCAACGTCGTCCACAAGAACGCCGTGGCCCGCCACAAGTCCCAGCTCAGCAAGCTGGTGCTGGCGAAGGCTTGAGGGCGCCCTTCCCGGCGCCGGCTCCGCACCCTCACGCGACCGCGTGGGGGTTTTGTTTTTCCGGGGAGCCCCGGGGAGACGGCACCGCGGAGGCCGCCGCGCCGCTCGTCGACCCGACCCATTGAGCACCATGGCCAGCGATGATTTCCTGAGCTTCCCGCCCGACACGCTCGGCCGCGAACCGCTGCGGCTGCCGATCGTCGCACGCGGCGCCGACTGGCTGGTGTTGAACAAGCCGCCGGGCGTGCCCTGGTCCCCCGATCCATGGATACCGCGGCCCACCGACCTGGTGCGCGAGGTGCGCCGCCAGTTGCGCGAGGGCAAGCCGCAGCTCGCCCGCCTCGGCGTGGGCGCGTTCCACGGCATCGTCGGCCCCGACCTCGTCGCCTCCGGCGCGGTGCTCTGCGCGCTGACCGACGCCGAAAGCGCGCGCCTGGCGAACGCGCTCGGCTCCGCGCAGATCGAGCTCACGTACCGTTTCGTCACGATGGGCCGTCCCACGGAGACGGAGATTGTCTGCGATCTGCCGCTCGCGCCGCACGCGGTCGAGCCGCGCATGCTGGTCTCGCACACCACGGGCAAGAAGACCGTCACGACGTTCCGGCTCGAGCAACGTTTCCGCGGCTACGCGGTCTGGACCGCGACCTCCACCTTCGACCGGCTCCACCAGATCCGGCTGCACGCCGCCGAGAGCGGCCTGCCGATCGTGGGCGAATCCCGATACGCGAAGGCCGCGCCGATCTTCCTCTCGGAGATCAAGCGCAACTACCGGCCGGCCGGCGATGGCACGCGCGTCGAGCAACCGCTCTACGGCGAGCTCTGCCTGCACCTGGCGCGGGTGAGTTTTCCCGGCGCGGACGGCAACGCGGTCGTCGTCGAAGCGCCGTTGCCCAAGGCTTTCGCGGTCCTCCTGCGCAAGCTTGGCGAGCACCTCGCGCTCTGAGCGCGGTTTGCGGCAAGCGAGAGAAGACGCCCGTCGCGCGACGGGGGCCGATCCGCTGATGCGGAGCTCCGGGCGCGGACAGCGGCGCAAGCGTCACAGCGACGGTCCGACTTTCGCCCGCCGACTCACGTCGTCCGGCTGAACCGTGGCGGTCGCGCCGAAGCGGCGACCGGGACGCCCGCGCTCTCGACAACGGCGGTGTTTCGTCTTCCCATCGCGGCACCCATGAGCGGCGCGCGTTTCACCTTCATCTGCGGTTCCGACGACTTCGTCGTGGGCCGGCTCGGCAAGGAACGTTTCGCCGCGCTCGCCGCGGAGGCGACGGACGACTTCTCGCGGGAGATCGTGAGCGGCTTCGCCGCCAACGTGGGAGAGGTCGCGGCCGCGGTGAACCGGTTCCGCGAGGCCGTGCAGACGCTCGGGCTCTTCGGCGGCCGCCGCTGCGTGTGGCTGAAGGACGTGAATTTCCTCGCCGACTCGGTGACCGGCCGGGCGGAGGGCACGCTCACCCAGGTGGAGGAGCTGAAGACGATCCTGGCCGGACTGGACCCGGAGCAGGTCGGCGTGTTGGTGACGGCGGCGCCGGTCGATCGGCGGCGCTCGTTTCCAAAATGGGCCGAGGCGAACTCGGAGTTCACGCTCGCCGGCGGCGAGGCGGGCGACGAGGCGCTGCTGCAGCAGGTCGCGCTCGGCGAGGCGAAGGAGCAGGGCGTGCGTTTTGAGGGCGAGGCGCTCCCGGTGTTGATCGCCAAGGTCGGCGCGAACACGCGTCTGCTGGTCGAGGAGGTGCGCAAGCTCGCGGCGTACGTCGGCGGCGAGGGCCAGACGATCACCGAGGCCGCCGTGGCGGACATCGTCGTGTCGACGGCGGAGGGGGATTTCTTCGAGGCGGCGGAGGCGTTCTTTTCCGGCAACCTGCAGTGGACGATGGAGGCGTTCCACCGGCACTTCTTCGCCGGCGGCGACGCGCGACCGATCCTCTCCTCGCTGCAGAACCGCAACCGCCTGCTCATCCAGGTGAAAATGCTCATCGACGCCGGCGAGGTGCGGCTCGGCCCCGGCGGGCTCGACAAGGGCGGTTTCGCCCGCGCGCAGCAGGCCTACGGCAAGGCCTACGGCGACCTCACGGAGAAGACCGCCTGCAACATCTTTACGCAGAACCTCTGGTACCTCGGGAAGCTCGCGTCGTCGTCGAAGATGCCGTCGTTGAAGCGCATGATCGACAACCAGCAGGAATTCTACGCGACGTTCCAGCGCATCCTCGACCGGCCCAACGATCAGGAGGAGGTCCTGCGCGAGATGGCGGTGCGGTGCCTGAGCTGAACTCCCGCGGGGATCGCCGGCCCGCAGGGCGCGCCCGCAAACTGGGGTGCTTGCGGGATTGTCAGGGCGGGGACGATTCGTTTTGGCTGGGCGCTGTGCCCGCCAAGAACACCGCCAAACGCCCCGAGCCCGCTCCCGCCGCGGCTCCCGCCCCCGTGAAAGCCGCCGCCGCTCCCCGCGAGGCGATCCCCAACGTGCTCGCCGACCGCTACGCCTCCGCGGCGATGCGCACGATCTGGTCGGGCGAGGGCCGCATCCTGCTGGAGCGCGACTTCTGGATCGCGGTGATGAAGGCGCAGCGCGACCTCGGCGTGCCGATCCCCGCGGAGGCGATCCGCGACTACGAACGGGTGAAGGGCACGATCGACCTCGCCTCGATCGCGCAACGCGAGCGGGCGACCCTCCACGACGTGAAGGCGCGCATCGAGGAATTCTCCGAGCTGGCCTCGCGCCAGTTCATCCACCTCGGCCTGACCAGCCGCGACCTGACGGAGAACGTCGAGCAGCTGCAGGTGCAGCGCAGCCTCCGTATCGTGCGCGACAAGACGGTCGCCGCGCTCGCGGGCCTCTCCGCGCGCGCCGAGGCGTACCGCGACGTGATGATCACCGGCCGCACGCACAACGTGCCGGCGCAGCCGACGACGCTCGGCAAGCGCCTCGCGATGTTCGGCGAGGAGCTGCTGCACGCGTTCGACCGGCTCGAGAACCTGCTCGAGCGGTATCCGGTACGCGGACTCAAAGGGGCCGTCGGTACCCAGCTCGACCAGCTCACGTTGCTCGGCGGGCGGGCGGAACGCGTCGACGAGCTCGAGGCGCGCATCCTCAAGCACCTCGGGTTCAAGGCGGTGCTCGGGGCCGTAGGCCAGGTGTACCCGCGCAGTCTCGACCACGAGGTGGTGACCGCGCTCGGCCAGATCTCCGCCGCGGCCGCCAGTTTCGCGACCACGTTGCGCCTGATGGCCGGCCAGGGCCTGCTCACGGAGGGATTCCAGAAGGGGCAGGTCGGCTCGTCGGCGATGCCGCACAAGGTGAACGCCCGGAACTGCGAGCGCATCTGCGGCTTCCACACGATCCTCCAGGGGCTGGCGGTGATGACCGGCGGGCTCTCGGGCCACCAGTGGAACGAGGGCGACGTCTCCTGCTCGGTCGTGCGGCGCGTGGCGCTGCCCGATGCGTTCTTCGCCATCGACGGCCTGCTCGAGACCTTCCTCACCGTGCTGCAGCGCATGGATGTTTTTCCGGCGGCCGTGGCCGCGGAGAACGAGCGCAACCTGCCGTTCCTCGCCACCACCACCATCCTGATGGAGGCCGTGAAGGCCGGCGCCGGACGCGAGACCGCGCACGAGGCCATCAAGGAGCACGCCCTCGCCGCCGCGAAGGCGATCCGCGAGGGCGGCTCGGGGAACGGCGATGGCGACATGCTCGACCGGCTTGCCGGCGACAAACGTCTCGGCCTCTCGAAGAAGGCGCTCCGCGCGATCCTCTCGGAGAACGAACGCTTCGTCGGAGCGGCCCCGCACCAGGTGGACGCCTTCGTGGCCCAGCTCAAGCCGTTGCTCCGGCGCAACGCGAAAGCCGCGGCGTACGAACCGGCTCCGCTGCTCTGAGCCGCGTCGCTGCGGGCGAAAGGGGCACGGCGTTCGCCGTGTGCCGAGCGGTTGCTGCTGCCCTGCGAGACGGGGCGTCGGCGCCACGTGGCGCTCTGAAAGTCTGCCCTGCGCCCGCCGAGGTCCGGGGCGGTGACTGTGTCTTCACCGCCCGGGGGCGGCCCGACCTCGGGGAGACCTACGCCGAAGACGCGGCGGAGGCCGTGTGTTGGAAGTAGCGTTCAATAAAAAAGTAACACAACCACGCTCAAGGCTCCGTGCCGTAGGCTGTATTACAAAAGTTGGGAGTATCGGGCGATAGATGATGCTTGCCTAGGGGAAATCCCTCTGGAGGCTCGACGCCCTCAGTAAGCGAAACCCCGATGCCGCATCGGGGGTCGCGAGAACTACAGCGGAGCGCAAACCGGCTCTTTGCTTCGACCTTTCCGCAGACCGCAGCCCTCTCCACAGACCATGAAAGCAGTCCCAGTCCTACTCCTCGCCGCGGGTTTCCTGCCCGCCGTTGCCAGTGCCGCGCTCACGAGCTCCGATACCTTGATCTCCTACAACCCGGCGGAGCCTATCGCGACGACCTCTGTTTTAACATTGGATACGTTCGATACGGTTGGTGGCACGCGGTACCTCACCGCGGCGACGCTGACGCTCAGCTACGATGTCGAGGACTTCGATGTTTCATTCACAAACAACGATTCTTCTGTCGCGACGACGGCGAAGTACAATTTCTCGTCAGATATCCTGAGGGTCTTCGCCGACAATTCCCTGCGAACCAGTGAGGTGTCGCCGCTCATGAGCGCTGCGAATCTCTTGTACACAACGGAAGCTCAGTATGTCACCCTGCAACCGGGCGAAACGAGCGCTCCGACATCGTACTCGGGGCTGAACTTCAGCGCGGCGCGGACCTTGGGTAATCTTAACGCGTTCGAGACCTCCGGTGCGGGTGAGTTTACGTTGAGCGTCCAGGGCGATTTCGGCCTCCTCACGAACATCTCCAGCAACACCCGGATCAACGGCGGGGTTAAGGACGCAACTGTGACCGCGACGATCGCGTATGAGTATGCCGTGATTCCGGAGCCGTCGACCTATGCGCTCCTCTTCGGCGCGCTGACGCTGGGCCTCGTGGGCTGGCGCCGCTTCCGCAAGTAAACGGTTTCGTGCCTCTTTCCCGGCCGGAGCTTTTGCGCTCCGGCCTTTTTTTGTCCGCCTGGCCCGGGCGGACGTTGGCACTGCGACGTGGAGTGGTTGATCGAGGGGCTCGCGATCGGCGTGGGCGGCGGTGCGGCTTGCGCGGCGGCGGGGCCGACGGGCGCTCCGGCCGCACTGGCCCCTCGTGCGCGACCCGGGCGCGCGTGAGCGCCTCGATGACGGCGAAGAACGCCGGCTTCGGCCGCACCTCGCGGTCGAAGAGCAGGGCGTGGTTGGTCCGGTTGCGGACCGGGAAATCGTTGAGCCACGAGTGGTCGTCGTCGATCCCCCAGAAGGTGATCATCGCGACGCCGGGCGGGGCAAGGAGCGCCTCGAAGATCTCGCGGTAGCGGCCGGCGAGCCGCTGTTGCATGGCGTCCGGCAATTCGCCGGGGAACGGATTCGGCCCCTCTTCGACCGAGACCAGGTCGGCCCCGCTCGTGGTGCGGGGGAGCACGTCGACATCGAGTTCGGTGATGAAGACCTTGAACCCGGCTTCGTGGAACGTGCGGATCGCCGTGCGAATGATCGCTGTGTCCGGGTAGTCGAGGTGCCAGTGGCCTTGGATGCCGACGGCGTCGACGCGCACGCCTCGGGCGCGGAGCGATCGCAGCAGGCGCAGCGTCTTCTCCAGTTTGTCCGGCTCTTCGATGTTGTAGTCGTTGTAGTAGAGCTCGGCGTCGGGATCGGCGGCGTGGGCGAACTGGAACGCGTGGGCGATGTAGTCGTCGCCGATCGCCCGCTGGGCGGGGGTCGGACGGAGGTACTCCTCGGGTCGGTCGCTGATCGCCTCGTTCACGACGGCCCAGGCCCGGACTTGCCCGCGGTAGTGGCCGGCGACGGTCCGGATGTGGCGTTCGAGGTTGGCGAGCGCTTTCTCGCGTGGAAGCGGTTGACCATACTGGTCGAGGAACAGCCAGTCGCGGGTCTCGTGGTGCCAGACGAGCATGTGACCGAAGAGCGGCAGCCGGTGTCTGCGCGCGAAGTCCGCCACCCGGTCGCCGCGCTCGAAGGTGAAACGGCCCGTCGCGTCGACGAGGTACGAGGGCATCATCTCGTTGTCCGGGGTGAGGCAGTTGAACTGTCGCAGGATCAGCGACACGAGGCGCGGGTCCTCCAGATCGCGGGACGAGACGGCGCAGCCGATCAACAGCTCCGGTCCGGCGGCTGCGCGCAAGGTCGTCCCCTCCGGCGGCACGGGCGGGGGGCGCGCCGGAAGCAGCGCCTGGCTGGCGAGGAGCGCGAGGAGGCAGTACAGGCGGCGCGGGGCGGACATGCGGCACGCTAGCCCGCGGCGTTCCCCCGACAACGCCCGCCCCGGCGCCCCGCTCCGGCCGGTGCCGCCCGGCCCCGGCGCGAAGGCGGCGTGCTGTTTTTCCCGTGCCGGCGGGTCGGGATTTTCCGGGACGTGTTCCGCTTTCCGGCGGCACGGCCGAGGGGCGCGCTGCGCCGGCGGTCGCATGGCGGAGAATTGGGTTGCCACCCCATTTTGCGGGGCGTTTCGTGGCGCCTCTTCCGAAATCCAACAACCTTATTCGCACTGCCATGGCTGAACTCGTGGGCAATCTTTTGGTGGGTCAATCCGGCGGACCGACGGCGGTCATCAACGCCAGCATCGCGGGCGTCGTCAGCGAGGCGCTCAACCACTCCTGCATCGAGGAGATCTACGGCGGCCTGAACGGCGTGCTCGGCATCCTCAACGAGGAGTTCATCGACCTCGCCTCCGAGTCCCAGCAGACGATCCGCGGCCTGCGCTACACGCCCGGCGCCGCTCTCGGCACCTGTCGCTACAAGCTCAAGAAGCAGCAGGATTTCGAGCGCGTGATCGAGGTCTTCAAGGCCCACAACATCCGCTATTTCTTCTACGCGGGCGGCAACGACTCCCAGGATACCGCCGACAAGATCTCCAAGCTCGCGCAGCAGCAGGGCTGGGAGATGCGCGTGATCGGCGTGCCGAAGACGATCGACAACGACCTCGTCTCCACCGACCACTGCCCGGGCTACGGCTCCGTCATCAAGCACATCTCCTCGACCGTGCGCGAACTCGCCTGCGACCACCAGGCGATGGGCCAGGGCGATCTCGTTTCCATCCTCGAGGTCATGGGCCGCTCCGCCGGCTGGATCGCCGCGGGCGCCTCGCTCGCCAAGCGCCGTGACCACCCGCACGATCCGCCGCACATCATCGCGCTGCCCGAGGTGCCGTTCGACTCCGAGAAGTTCCTCGAGGACGTCCGCCGCGTGCTCAAGCGCGAGAAGTACTGCCTGATCGTCGTGGGCGAAGGGCTCGTCGACAAGGACGGCAACTACGTCTCCACCTCCGCCGGCACCGACGCCTTCGGGCACGTGCAGCTCGGCGGCGCGGGCGAGTACCTCGCGAGCCTCGTCGACCAAGGCATCCCCGGTGTGAAGTCCCGCGTGGCCAAGCTCGGCATCGCCCAGCGCGCGGCTGCGCTCGGCGCCTCCAAGACCGACAGCGACGAGGCCTACATGGCCGGTCAGGCGGCGGTCAAGGCCGCGGTCGCCGGTGAGACCGACAAGTGCGTCATCCTCGTCCGCGGCGACACCGACCAATACTCCTGCGAGACGGCGCTCGTCCCGCTCTCCGAGATCGCCAACGGCGTGAAGCACCTGCCGAAGGAATGGATCAACGAGGACGGCGTGAGCATGAACTTCCAGTTCAGCCGCTATGCGCTCCCGCTCATCCAAGGCCAGGTCGAGGTGCCGTTCGAGAACGGGCTTCCCGCCTTCGTGAAGCTCGAGAAGGTCGGCGTGGACAAGCTGCTCCAGCCGTACGAGGTCTGAGCGAATCGACTGTTTGAATTCCCCAGGCGCGGCCTTCCGAGGGCCGCGCCTTTTCGTTACCCCGCGGTGCCGCCGCCCCGCGGGGCGCGGGCGCCGCGGCGCTCACTCGAGACTCAGGTCGAGTTGACGGACTGTCGCTGGTGGTGGTTCGAGGCAGCCGGGTTCGTCGCAGGCGACTTTGTTCAGCCGGGGGTGGACGGGGCGCGCGCGCATCAGAGTCGCGGGCCAGGGCGCCAGCAACGCGGCGAGGCGCTCCGCCGGCGTCGCCGGGTCGAGCCACGAGTCCACGGCCGGAGCGGGAAGCAGCGCCGGCATCCGGTGGTGCAGCGGGGCGACGAGCGCGTTCGGAGGAGTCGTCAACACCACGAAGGCGCACTCCGCGCCTTCCACGGTCCAGAGACCTGCGAGCAGCAGGAGCGAACGGCCGTCGGCGGGCTCGAACAGCCACGGCTGCGGCCCGCCGGCGGTGCGCTCCCACTCGTAGAAGCCGTCGGCCGGCACCACGCAGCGGCGGGCGCGGAACGCGTCCCGGAAAGTCGGCTTCTCCGCCGCCGTCTCCGCGCGGGCGTTGATCAACGCCGTCCGGCCCGGGCCGACCGCAACCGGATCGGGAGCGAAGCCCCAGCGGGCGAGCAACGCTTCACGGCCGGGCCCGCCCGTGCGCCCCCGCCGCACGATGGGCAGAAGCTGGCGCGGCGCGGCGTTGTAGCGGGGCGGGATCTCCGGCGCGTCCACCAGGCCCAGCTCCGCCGCCAGCGCCCGGGCGTTTCGCAACAGCAGGTAGCGGGTGCACATGGCCGGCTGGCGCTCAGTCCTGCCGCGTCGGGGCCGCGTTCCGGCGCGCGGGCGCGAAGGCCTGCTCGTACGCGGCCGCGAAGCTCGCGAGACTCAGCGCCAGAACGACGAACAGCCCGACGCCGAAGAAGAGCAGCCCCGCAATGGCCAACGGGAAGAAGGCGAGGTGCAGGAAGAACAGCCGGAACCACCGGCGGCTGGCCGCGCGCCGGCTGAGGGCCAGCGCTTCGACCGGCGCGATGCCCCGGTCGATCACGAGAAGCGGCGCGAACATCCACGCCACCGAGAAGTAGAGCAGCGGAACCATGAGCACCGGCAACGCGAGCAGCGCGGGACCGTGCGCCGCCAGGGTGGCTCCCAGACCCTTCTCGACCACGAGCACCAGCAGCTCGGAAAACGGGTCGCCGCCCAGCGCGACGCGGGCGAGTTCACCGGCGTCGAGCGCCCCGCCGGCGTGGAGCTGCCACAACAGGGGGCCGAGCGCGAACAAGGTGAGCACTCGTAGCGCCACGGTCGTGACAAACGTCAGCACCAGCAGCGGCTGGAAGGCGCGCGTGAACCCGGCGAACAGGTCGCCCGGGCCGGCCGGCTCGTCCCGCCCGACGCGCAGCATGATCCAGTAGGCGCCGGCGACAAACACCAGGTTCAGGGCGAAGGTGACCACGACGCCCGCCACGGGGATCGAACTGAGCAGGCCGGTGAGCAACACAAGCAGGGTGGTCGCGCCGACCGTGAGCCAGAACCGGCGCAACACGATCGCCCAACCGCGACTCAGCGTGTCGAATACGCTTAGGCTGTAGCCCCGGCCGGCGGCCGCACGGACCGTGACGGTCGGCTCCGCGGACGGCGCCGTGTCCGCATGCGGCGCCACCGATCCGGTGTCCGCCTCGATGGGCGCCGCGGGCGGGACCGGGGCGGCGGGCTGCGCGCCGGTGTCGCCGGGCGCCGCCGCGGGGCCGGCTACTGCGGCGAGAGCGACAGAGAATTCCGGATACTCGGACAACGGACGCCAATCGGCGGCGGGCTCGGTGCGGACGCGGGTGCTGCCGTTCGCGCGGTTCTGGGCGATCCATTGTTCGATCTGCTGGGCGGACACGGGGCCGTACTCGCGGCCGTCGCCGCCGATGATGCGGTACATGGCGGCGCATGATGGGCGGCGCCGGAGGCTGCGCAAGGCGTGGTGGCATGGGCGCGCCGACGGGGCGCGGTGTTCGCCGCGCGCCCCGAGATGGCGCGGCGCGGAGGTCGGTTTCCGGATAGGGTTGATACCCTAGAAGCTCCATGGGTGGAGTGCCCTGAGGAGTTTTTCCCGGCTTGCGCCGGGAGAAATACCCTAGTTCTCATCGCGACGTCATCGCCCCCACCGATGGCCGTAGAAGGTGCCGCAGAATGCGGCACCGCTTCTCTTTCCGGCAGCAAATCGGGGGCGGTCGCCGCTGGTATGCACCGGACCTCCTCTCTCCTCCCCTCGCTCCGATTTGCGGGCGCCCTGCGTTTGTTCGCCTGGGTGGCGGTCGCTGCGGGCCCGGTCGGGGCGGCCGACTATCACTGGGACGCGAACGGCAAGCAGACCGGGACGGGCGGTTCCGGCGACTGGAACACCAACTCCGCCTCTTGGCGACTGGAGAGCGCGACGGGGCGGCTCGAACGGTGGCGGAAGGGTCCCGACGCCGCGGATCGCGCGGTCTTTGGCGGCACGAGCGGCACGGTGTCGGTGGGGAAGGCCATCTCCACCAACGGCCTGCTCTTCACCACCTCCGGCTACACGCTTACCGGCGGCACGATCACGCTCACCGGTATTGATCCGTCAATCACGGTGGCGGGTTCCGGCGCGGACAGTGCCACGATCGGCGCCGCGCTGGCGGGGACAAACGTCAATCTGGTCAAGGCCGGCGACGGCGTGCTCACCCTCACGGCGGTGAACCGCTTCACCGGCACGCTCACGGTCAACGCGGGCACGCTGCGGCTGGGCGGCGGGACGGACCGCGATTTCATCAACCGCGACGCCAAGGTGGTGCTCAACGCCGGCACGATCGACCTCGGCAACTTCATCGAGGACACCGACGTGTTCACGCTCAACGGAGGCACGATCACCGGCGGCGCGTCGGCCGCCCTTGGCGTGCTCACCGACCGCGCCGGCGCCGCGAGCGGCTTCTCGGTGCGCAGCGGCACCGCCGACGTCATCCTTTCCGATCCTTTCGCCCCGAACTGGTGGGCGGGCGACGCGACCTCCGTCGGCCTCACGAAGACGACGGACGGTCTCGTCACGCTGACCCGCGCCAACACCTACACCGGCGCCACGCGGATCCTCGGCGGCACGCTCGTTCTCAATGGCGCGATCAGGCGCGACTCGGCGGTCACCGTGGCGCGGGGCGCGACCTTCGCCGGCATCGGCACCACCAACAACGCCCCCATCACGCTCGACGGCACGATCTCGCCGGGCGCGGTGTCCGCGACGGGTGTGTCGGACATCGGGATACTTACCACCGGGGCGCAGACCTGGAACGCCGGCGGCAGCTATGTTTGGCAGATCGCGGATGCGGCGGGCGCGGCCGGCACGGGCTGGGATCTGCTCCGGCTGGGCGGACCGCTCACCGTGGCGGCGACCGCCGCCGATCCGTTCAAGCTCCAGCTGATCGGGCTCGGCGCCGACGGCGGCACTGGTGTGATCGCCGGCTTCGACAACACCCGGAGCTACGTGTGGTCGTTGTTGACCACCTCGGCGATCGCCGGCCTCACGGCGGATAGTGTATCCATCGATTCGACTTGGTTCGCGGCGGGCAACCCGCTTGCGGGCGGGACGTTCTCGCTCGCGCGGAACGGCACCTCCCTGGACCTCGTCTTCACCCCGGTGCCGGAGCCGGCGACCTACGCCCTTGCGCTGGGCATCGGCACGTTCCTGCTCGTCGCCGTGCGGCGGCGCGCCCGCCGCGGGTCGGCCGTCTAGCCGGTGCGCAGGCGGGCGAGCGCGATGGCGCAGGCCACCGCCGCGGCGCCGCCGATGACCGAGCGCGCCTTCGGCCGGTCGCCCTCGAGCCACCAGCTGAACGGGATGATCGCGATCGGGCAGAGCGCCACGATCGGCAGGACCAGCCCGCTCGGCGCGGTGGCGAGTGCCCATTGGTAGCAGCCCACGCCCAGCACCGGCCCGCAGAGGGCGGCGGCGAGCAGGACCTGGTTGAAACGCCGTTCCCGGACCGCGGCGGCGAGCGCGGGCCAGCGCCGCTCGGCGGGCCGGGCGCGCAGCAACCACCAGGCGACCGCGCCGCAGGCGAGGCCGCCGAGGATCCGCTGGAAGGCGGCGGTGCCGCCGTCGATCCGCACTCCGGAGGCGAGCGAGAGCTCGAACGCCCGCCGGCTGATGACGGCGCCGAACCCCTGCCCGAACGCCGCCAGCACGCCAAACCCGATGCCGCTCCACAGCGTGGCCCGCGGCAGGTGGGGGTTGTCACGCGGCAACAGCGCCACGGATACGCCGGCGAGCACGCCGCCGGCGAGCAGCAGTTGCGGGGCGGTGAGGGTGGTGCCGAGCCAGAGCCGCTCGAGCACGATCGCGAACGGTGCCGCGAGACATTGCGTGAGGAGGATCGTCAGCCGCGAGCCGATGCGCGCGAGGGCGAAGTAGAGCGTGATGTCCCCGAGCCCGAAGCCGATCACCCCGCTGAACAGATACCAGCGGAACCCGTCGCCCTCGATCCCGTGTCCCGCCGTGAAGGCCCAGGCGGCGAGCAGGATGGTCGCGAGGATCAGGCGGGCGAGGTTCGCAAGCGTGCTCCCGAGCGCGCCGACGAGACGCCGGGCGAAGATCGCGCTGAACGACCAGAGGACCGTGGTGAGGAAGGCGAAGAGCATCGTGACACGCGGCTGGCGTGATCCCGGTCGCTGCGCCGGGAGATTCTCCGGACGGCGCGGTGGTCAGGAGATCCGCGCGAGCCGGTCGCGCACCTCCTCGTGGAAGCGGTCGATGGCGCCGAGGGTGAACGCGGCGAGATCCGGCGCGCCAGCGGCGAGCAGCGGCGTGAGATCGAGCGCCCAGGTGATTCCCGCATACCGGTCGGTCGCGTGCGACGTATGGAAGGTGGCGTGCGCGGCGCGTCGGCCGGCGACGGCGAGATCGTAGCGTTTCCCTCCGGCGACCTGGGAGTCGAAGGCCCGCAGCAGCTCCTGCGCGAGTTCGGGCTGACGGCCGGAGTCGAGGGCGACCTTGTCGGCGTCGACGAGCCAATCGAGATCGCGCCAGACCTCGCACCCGAGCACCCGGCGCGGGCGGCGGGCGGGCGGCAGGGTGCGCAGCGCCTCGAGGCACCGCGCCAGCACGGCGACGTGCGTGTCGTGCTTGTCGGTCGGGTTGTGCAGATAGACGACTTCGGGGGCGCACCCCGTGAACACGGCCGCGAGATCGGCGGCGAGGCCCGCCTGGCCGGTCCGCTTCACGTCGGCGCTGGGGTGGGCGAGCTGGAGCTGGATCGCGTACCGCCCGAGCGTTGCGGCGCGGCGCTGCTCCTCGCGACGCACGGCGAGCATCTGCTCGTCGGTGTAGCCGGCGTACGGACCCGAGCGGGGGGAACCGGCGCCGTTGGTCACCACGACGCCGCCGAACGCCTTGCCGGGTTGCTCGAGGCAATCGCAGATGGCCGCATGCGCCATGATCTCGATGTCGTCCTGATGGGCGGCGACACACAGGTGCGTGACGCGGGCGAGCGCCACGGAGGGATCGCCGCCGGCGGGCACGAAGACGTCGGAGTCAGGGCGGGAGAAGTTCATCGGGTGATGGGTTTGTGGGCCACGGCTGCGGCGTGGCCGGGTCGCGAGGGCCGGTGGGCGCCCGGACTTACGGTTTGGGAAAGAGCGGCACCGGATAATCACCGCGAGCGGCGAGTGCCGCGAGGGCGGCCTGCACGCGCGGTTTGTCGTCGCGGTAGGTCACCCCGAACCATTCGGCGGCGGTCGGGCGGACCTCGACGGTTGCGGTACCCTCGGCGATCTGCTGCGAGACGGCCTCGGGCAGGTAGAACTCGGACTTCGGCTCGCCGCCGTGCGCGGCGATGAACGCGCGCCATTGACGGTCGAGCGCCGGGAAGAACGCGGGCGTGAACGCCCAGTAGTTCATCGAGACGATCTCCTCGCCGGAAAACTTGCGGCCAGGCCCGACCTCGCTGCGCAGGATGCCGGTGTTCTCGACCACCGTCCGCAGGCGGCCGTCGGCACCGGCGGTGCACACGCCGCGCGCGACCGCCCCGTTTTCGGAGAGCGTATTCGCGAGCCGGTAACCCACCATCGCGAACCCGGCGGGGGCGGCCGCGGCCGGCGCGCGGCCGGAGGAGAGCGGGGCGAGGAACGCCGCGAGCTGCACGAACGCGTCGCGGCCGAAAAAGTCGTCGGCGCCGATCACGGCGAAGGGTTCGTGGATTGCGTCCCGGGCGCACCAGACGGCATGGCCGGTGCCCCACGGTTTTTCGCGGCCGGCGGGCAGGGCGGCGCCCGGCGGCAATGCGTCGAGCGACTGGAACACGGTGTCGACGCGGATGCGGTCGGCATATTTCACCACGACTTGCGAATGGAAGGCCTCCTCGAAGTCGCGGCGGATGACGAACACCACGCGGCCGAAGCCTGCGCGGATCGCGTCGAACACCGCGTAGTCGAGGATCGTCTCGCCGCCGGGGCCGACGGGGTCGAGCTGCTTGAGCCCGCCGTAGCGGGAGCCCATGCCGGCGGCGAGGACGAGGAGAGTGGGAGCGGCCATCGCGCCGAGGGAAGGGGAAACCCGCGGCGCTGGCAAGGGGGCGGAAGACCCGCCGGCGACGAGCCGGCGGCTCTGCACAGTGCTTGCCGCCCGGGGCGGGAGGGCAAAGTCTTCGCCGCACGAAAATCCGCTTGGTGGATTCCGGATACGCGGACCAGCATGGACATACTTTCACACACGCTGTGGGGCGGCCTCGCCTGCGGACGGCACAGCCGCCGCGCCTACCTGTGGGCGGGTGTTTTTTCGGTGCTGCCGGACGTGCTCGGCGAGGGGGTGATGTTCGGCGTGGCGGCGTTGGCGCGCGTGCCGTTGCCGGCGGCGGAGCACGGGCACCCGAACATCACCGAGTTCCCGCCGGCGCTGCAGCAGTGCTACAACGCCACGCACAGCCTGCTCGTCTTCGCAGCGGTGTTTCTCGCCGTGTGGATCGTGCGCCGGCGGCCGTTCGTGCCGCTCGCGGCCTGGGGCCTGCACATCCTGATCGACATCCCGACGCACTCCCTCGCACTGTTTCCCACGCCGTTTCTCTGGCCCGTGTCCGATCTGCGGATCGACGGGATCCCGTGGCACACGCCCGCCGTGCTGATTCCGAACAGCCTGTTGCTGCTGGGCCTCCACGCATGGTGGTGGCTCGCGCGCCGCGGCCGGCCCGGAGACGAGGGCGCCGGGGGCCGCTGAGCGAAACCGCGCGAGCGAGACCCCGCCGCGGCGCGGCCGCTCACTGCGCCACGACCTCGTAGTGGAGGGTGCGGTCCTTCGGCGAGACGGTGAACGTGAGGCGGCCCTCGGCGTAGGCGACCTGCACCTTGCGGGCGCGGGTCCCGTCCGGCTTGAGCGTGTAGACGGTGCGCGGGCCGTTGGTTGCAAGCTCGATGGTGGCGGGCACGCGCTCGGCGATGGTCGGGCCGCGGCCCCAGTCGGTGCCGACGGAGTTGTGGGCGGCGTTCCACTTCATCCCGGTGTTCTCGGCGCGGGCGACGATCGTCACAAGGATGCGGGCAGAGTCCGACAGCGGTTCTTCGTCGAGGGCGACGGCGGCCACGGTGGCGAAGTCGCGGCCGAACCGGGGACAGATGACTCGTAACGAACCCGCAGAGACATCGGCACCGCCGAGGAACCCGGTGGCGGCGGCGGCCCGCGGGGCGCTGGCCGTGAGCACCTGGCCCTGGGCGGTCCGGACGAGCTGCGCGGGCGGGGCGTCGGCGATCCCGCTGCGGACGAGTGTCGCCTGGCCCGCGGCCGGCCGGTCGCTCACTTGGAGGCGGCAGTCGAGGAAATCGAACGGCTGGTCGGGGTTGAGCTTCGCCCAGAGCAGGTCGAAATGCATGGCCTCGCCCCACACGGGGGTGCCGGGGCGGAGTTCGGCGACGGCGGTGGCGGGAGGGATCAGCCCGCCGCGGAACACGCGGGTGGCGAAGGGCGCCAGCGACCATTTCGCGGGGTGGTTGAGCTGGTCGAAATAGCCGGTGATCCGGCCGTCGCGGTTGCGCGAGCCGTAGGTGCCGAGGTCGAAGGCGTACAGTGCATCCCAGTTTTGGCGACAGCCGAGGATGGCGAACTCGGGATACATCTCGCACACATACTCGCTCGGGGCGGCGTGGTCGTACTCGCTCACCGCGTAGGGCTTCCCGGCGACGCGGAAGTAGGCGAGCGAGCCGAGTTCCCCGAAGTAGCGCGGGTCAAAGGTGGCGACCTGCGGCGAGTTGGCGATCGTCCAGTTGGCGCGGTCCCAGCCGGAGCCGGGGAAGACCGGGTGCTGCCAGTACATGTGGGTGTCGGCAAACTCCATGGACTGCTCACGATCGAGGGCGGGCAGCCCGGTGAAGTTGATCTGCGAGCACGCGAGCGGCGCCCGCACGTGGAGCTCGTCGCGCAGGAAGGCGCGCATCTCCTCGGCGAAGGCGCGGTCGACCGAGGCGAGGAAGGCGATCCAGTCGGCCCATTGGCGGGTCGTCGGCTCGCCGGGGAGCGGGATGTTGCGCGCCTCGAGCGACTGGCCGGGGCGCAGGCCTCCCTCGGCGGCGCCGGAGACGAGGCGGATGTGGCGGAATTCGAGACGGCCGGTCTGCGCGGCGACGTTGAAGCTGAGCATCGCCGGAGCGCCCGCGACGGAGTGCGCCGGGAAGGCGAGGCGCACGGGCGCCCAGTCGGTGCCGACCTCGACGGAGCGCAGCAGCCCGAGGCTGCGCCACGGTTCGCCGGGCCGCGCGAGGTCGTCGTTGGAGAGGCCCACGCCGAGCTTGGCCGGGGCCGCGGCCCGGGCTTCGCAGGAGACGGTGTAGACGGTGTTGTCCTCGACGCGCAGGCCGTGCGTGGAGACCTGCACATGCCACTCGGCGCCGCCGGTCCTGGTGACGGTGACGGCGAAGCCCGAGCCGTCGCTGGCGGGCTCGACGGTGGCGGCGCTCCCGGCCTGGACCTTGGGCGACCACTGCGCGGTCGCCGGGTCGAGGATTTCGGCGGGCGGGGCGGCGGTGTCGCCGTTCCACGACGACGCGAGTGCGGCGGTGTCCGCGTAGCGGCGGGCGAGCCAGTCGTTCCAGCGGGCGGCGAGGTCGTTGCGGAAGGGTTCGGGGAAGCGGTCCGCGCCGTGGCCGATGTCCCGTGTGAAATAACCCAGCACGGAGTTCTCGTTGTTGATCTCGACGATCGCGACGGCGGGGTCGTCGACGGGTGCGAAGCCGGTGTACGGGTTCTTCGTGGTAAGGAAGCGGCGCGCGTAGTCCTTCTGGAGCTCGATCATGCGCCGGTCGAAGAAGTCGACGCGTTTCTGGAAGTCGGGGAGCTGTTCGACGGAGGCGGGGAAGCCGTCCGCGGCGACGAGGGTCTTCGAAACCTTGAGATTGAGGTTGGTGTAGATGCCGTGCCGGGCGAGGACGGCGATCAGGCGGTGCAGCCGGTCGAGTTGGGCGGGGTCGAGCTCGCGGTGGCGGCCGTTCTTCGGCCAGATGCTGCCGCCGGTGCCGACGCCCCACGGGTTGTCGAGATGGTGGAGCCGCGCGATGTTGACGCCGGCCTTGGCGAGGCGGCGCGCGAGCAGCTCGGCATCCGCCGCGGTGGGAAAGGCGTCGTCCGAGGTGACGTTCACCCCGAAGAACCGGATCGGCCGGCCGTCGGCGGTGACGTAGGCGCCGTCTTTCACGGAGATCGGGCCGGAGGCGCCGGCGGGGACGGGATTCAGCGCGGAGGTGTCGAGGGCGGAGCCCTTCGCGGGCTCGACCACGGGCCAGGCGAACCAGCCGGCCGGGGCGGCGGGGAGGAGCGGAGCCGCCAACACGGCCGCGGCGGCGAGGATCAGTCTGCGAGAGAAAGCGGGGGCGGGCATAGGGGAGAGGCGTTGGCCGCGAGAGGAGAACGGGCGGTGCCGGGAGGCGATGACGAAAACTGACGACAGCGCTCGGCGGGGCGCGTTCCGGCGCGGGCCCGGATCACTCGATCCGGATGTTCCCGAGGAACGCCCAGTCGAACGAGAGGTTGCCGTGCGGACCGGGAAGTGTCTCCACCACGAGATCGCCGGCGGCGCCCGGGAGGAGCGCGATGTCGGCATGGTGCTCGCCGCGGTCGGCGGTGTTGTCACGAGGGTTCAGGACGCGGGAGTAGAGCGGGCGCAGGCCGCCGTCGGGCTGGAGGCGGGAGACCCGGAGCTCGAAGCCGTCGGATGCCTTGTGGGGATCGTTGTAGGCGGCTTCCGAAAGACCGAAGTCGACCGTGATGTGCGTCGCCTCCGGCGGAACGTGGAACCACAGGCGCGTCACGGGATGCGCCATCAGGATGTGGTTCTCGCCGCGCGGGAACCGGCCGGGCTCGAACTGGGCGTGGAAACGGTAGGGGCGCGGGCTCATGCGCGCGAAGAGCAGGCGGTCGCGCCCGGTGAGCGTGGCCACCTCGCGTTCGGCTCCGGCCAGAGGCTCGCGCGCGCTCCGCGGCTCCAGCGGTTCGTGCCAGACCAGGTCGGCGTAGCCCGCGCCGCGCAGCGTGTCGGCCGTGCGCGCGGCGACGATGTCCTGGTGGAGATGGACGGTGGTGTCGCCGTACTCAAGCACCGGGCGGGGGTCGATGCCAAGGAGGCGCTCGGCGGTGGCGAGCAGGAGGGTGTTGGTGCGTTCGGGACCGGAGAGAAGCAGGGCGCCGACGTGTTCGTCGCGCAGGTCGGTGAAGGCGCGCTCGATGTACGCGGCGTCCCGTTCGAGCCCGTGTCGGATCAGCAGCGCGCGGCGCTGGGCATGGTAGGGGACGATCGGCGCCCAGTCCTGGCCCGAGATCACGAGCACTTCCTCCGGATAGAGCAGGTGGCGGAGCGAATGCGTGAGCGGGGATCCGCCATCGCTCGCGACGGACTGCAGGCGGAAGTAGCCCGCGTGGTAGTTGCCGAAGAGCGCGGCCAGCGGGACCAACAACAGCAACGCTGCGAGCGGGCGCGGCAGTCTGGTTTCGAGCAGACCGAGGAAGACGAAGGCCACCGCGGCCGCAGCGAACGCGTTGGCGGCGTAGAAGTAGTAGTCCTGGTACGCGTAGGCCAACGGGATCAGCAGCTGCGCGACGAGAAACAGCGTGACGGCGCCGGCGATCCGCCGGCGCCAACGCGGCAACAGGAGCACGCCGGGCAGGACGATCAGCGCGACCGCCCAGGGCGGCAGCAGCGACTGCTGCCAGCAGTCGAGGAGGTTGCGCCAGGTCTCCGGCGAAAGGCGCGCGGCGAGGCTGAACGTGCCGTAGTTGTCGCGAGCGAGACTGGCCGAGGTGAAGATGTGGGCCGACGGGTGCGCCGCCTTGATGCCATCCGTGTAGAGTGCCCACCAAATGGCGACACCGAAGGGGGCCGCGACGGCGCCCAGGCCCCAGCCGAGCGTGCGCAGGGCGGGTCGCAGGCCGCCAGCGCGCCAGTCCGCGCGAAGCCGCCAGGCACCGTAGAGCGCGGCCGGCACCACCCAGACGAACCAGACGAGGCTCTTCACCAGCCCGGCGACGGTGCCGGCGAGCACGCACACGAGGAGCCAGCCGAGGTGCCGTTCCTGCAGCGCGAGCAGAAACGCGGCCGCGAACCACGCGGAAAACAGCAGCGCCATCGGGTCCACCAGCACCGCCC
>JAEZSJ010000153.1 GCA_023443985.1 Verrucomicrobiota bacterium
GTCGCCGTACTCCCTTCCTCCCGGGGCGCATCTTGCTTCTCCCAGGTGCGCCGGGCCATACGCGGAGGGCCCCCGGCCGCGTGGGCGCGAGGGGCACGGGCGGGAGTTTGTCACGTATTACGTGACGAACTCGGGGTGGGGGCGTCTTGGGGGCTGTGCCCGGGGCACGGCTGGATCGAAACCGCGTTGCCGATACGGCGTGAGGGCCGACCTCCTGAAGCGACCTTGGGCTGACCGGAAATCCGGAGCACTGGAGGGAGGTGGGCGGCGGGGGCGTGTTCAGGGGCGCGGGGGCGCGGCGGAGCCGGGTTCGTGGTCGGTCGGGCGAAGGTAGAGCTCGAAGGTGCCCAGCGGCGGCACCTGGCGGCGGTACCAGGCATTCAGTTCGGTCTCCGAGGACAAGGAGAGCCAGCGCACCAATCCGACGCCGCGGCGCCCCGCCTCGGCCGAGACGGCATCGAGGAGAGCGGCGCCGATCCCCTGTCGGCGAAGGTCGGGTACGACATACAGGTCGCCGAGGTGGGCGATCCGCCGGGCGATCAGGCCGGAGATCGTGAGGTACACCGCGGCGAAGCCGACGAGTCGGTTTCCCCGGTGGGCCAGCACGACGAAGCCAGCCGCCGGGCCGGCAAGCAGGTCCGCCAGCAGGGCCCGGGTCTGCTCCTCGCCGGCGGTCGTCAGTTGGCCGTAGTGCTCCTGGTAGGCGCGGAACAGCGGCAGCAGGTCCGGCAGGTCGGCGGGCGTCGCGATGCGGAGATGTGGCGAAGCGTCCATCTTCGGATTGGCGGGTTCGGCTGAGCTTCCAGGCGAGGGAGCGCAGCGTCAGGCGATGCTGAAGACGCGGCGGAGTTCGTCGATCGCGGCCGGGGGCATGTTGACCACGGGGCCGAGCGGGCGGGCAAGGAGCAGCGCCTCGGTCGTGGCCTCGAGCACCTCGAGCCGGTCGAAGGCTTCGAGCAGCGTGCGGCCGATGACGACCGCGCCCTCGTTGGCGACGAGCGCGACGGGCGTCCTCTCGAGCGTGAGCTGCGCCGCGATCGCGGCGGCGTCCTCGACGATGCGCAGGAAGGGCAGTTTCACGACGTCGTTCAGCACGACGTAGCTCTCCGGGATCGTGTGCGTGCTCAGCGGTGTATCCGTGACGCAGAACGCGGACGCATGGGCGGGCTGGGCATTGATGATCGCGCCGACGCCCGGGATGCGCTGGTAGATCTCCGCGTGGAGCTTGGCGGCGCGGCTGGGCTGCTGGCCGGCGGAGCAGGCATCTCCACGCACGCGCACGACGCCGGAGAGCTCCAGCTCGAGGCGGTCGCGTCGCCGCGGGGTGATGAGGAACTCGTCGCCGTCGAGCCGGGCGGAGAACGCCCCCGCGGTGCTGATGAGCAGGCGCTGGTTGTAGCCGCGGTGGACGAAGGCGCAGAGGCGTTGGCGGAGCTCGGCCTCGCGCGAGGTGGCCGGGTGGTCGGGCAGCTCGCGGTACGCCGGCATGGTGTCGACGGCGAGGGAGGGGGGCGGGAGGACGTTGAGCTTCCCGAGGGGGGCCGCGCGGTTGAGCGTCTGTGCGGCGAATTCGAGGGTCTCGAAGCGCTGGAAGGCGTCCTGCAGGTCGCGCCCGCCGACCACTACGCCGTGGTTCTCGAGCAGCACGCAGTCGGCGCCGGTGGCGAAGGTGGCGGCGATGTTGTCGCCGAGCTGTTGGGTGCCCGGGCAGGCGTAGGGCGCGAGGGCGACCCGGCCGCACACCTGGTGGACGTGCGACTGCAGGCGGGTATCAGGAATCTGGCGGCAGATGGAGAATGCCACGAGTGCGCCCGGGTGGGCGTGGACGAGTGCGCGCAAGTCGGGCCGGCGGCGGTAGATCTCGCGGTGGAAGGGCAGCTCGGAGGAGGGCGGATGGCGGCCCTCGTGGCGGCCGTCGGGCAGCACGCAGACGATGTCGTCGGGGGTGAGCGCGCCCTTGTCGACGCGGGCGGGGGTGATCCAGATGCGGCCGTCGGGCTCGCAGATCGAGAGGTTGCCGCCGGAGGTCGTCGTCATGCGCAGGCGGTAGATGCGCTGCATGGTGGCGACGAGTTGATCGCGTGGGTGGAGCTGGGACGTGGTCATGGTGGTCGGGGACGGAGCGCGGCCGGGCCGCGGCGTCGTCGGCTAAACGAGCGAAAACGCCCGAAAGAACCAGCCGAATCTCATGGCGTACCGGGCGGACGGACTGTCCGCGCGAATTCGAGGCGAGCCGTGTGACCGGGCGCGTAACTCTGGGCGTCCGGCCACGTCTTCGCCGGTGTCTCTCTGGCGGAAGCGCCGGAGTCCGTTAAGTTCAACCCAACCCCACGTTGCCCGTCTCTCTCCCATGAAGAAGTCGCTCGTTCCCCTGGCCGCGGCGCTGTTCGCCGTGATCGCGCTGCCCGACCCCGCCGCCGCCCGCATCGGCGACCGTTTCCCCTCCGAGAAGAAGGTCGTGATCGACCCGGTGACCGGCACGCCGCTCACCTTCCTCACCAGCAAGCCCGCCGGCGACTCGAAGATCTACCAGACCCACCACCAGTGGACGGCCGACGGCAAATGGCTCGTCTTCCGTTCGAACCGAGTGAAGGGGCAGGCGATGGCTGTGAACGAGGAGACCGGCGACATCGTGCAGGTGACGGAGAACGGCTACACGGGCATGCTCTGCCTGGCCGACCATTCGATGAACCTGTACTTCGTGCGCGTGCCGGAGATGAAGCCCAACGACGTGTCGGGCGCGCCGGCCTACAGCGACGTGAAGGACCAGAAGAAGCCCGCGGAGATCGTGCGCGTGGACCTGGCGAAGGTGTTTGCCGACAGCGCCGCCGGCACGATGCAGGATGCGTCCGCGTACGAGCACGTGTGCGGCACGGTGCCGCTCGAGATGGGTGCCGTGGGCGACGTGGCCCTCGATCCCACCGAGGAGTTCGTGTATTTCAGGATTGGAAACAAGGAACTCGCCGCCCAGCACCTCGCGCCCGGCACGAAGATCGAGGAGAACTTCGGTCCGCGGAAGATGGGCGCCGGCCCCGGCGGCCTGGCGAGCATGAACCTCAAGACCGGGGAGGTGAAGTTCCTCGTCGCGGTGCCGTTCCAGATCGGCCACGTGCAGACGAACCCGTGGGTGCCCGGCGAGATCGTGTTCTGCTGGGAGACCGGCGGGAAGTCGCCGCAACGCACCTGGACGGTGCGCGCCGACGGCACCGGGCTGCGCCCGCTCTACCCCGAGGCGCCCTACGACTGGGTCACGCACGAGGCGGTGATCACGAAGGACGAGGTGGCGATCGCGATCCTCGGTCACCGGCCTGTGGACAATGCGGACGAGTGGGGCTCCTGCGGTTCCCGCGCGCACCCGACCGGCTACGGCGTCGTTAACCTTCGGACACGCGAGATGCGTATCGAGGGCCAGACGCTCGAGGGCAGCGGCTTCTGGCATGTGCATGGTTCGCCCGACGGACGCTGGGCCGTGGGCGACGACTTCGCCCGCAACCTCTGGCTCATCGACCGCCGCACCGGCGAGACGATGCTGCTCACGACCGGGCACAAGGCCACCGCGGCCGACCATCCGCATCCGACCTTCAGCGCCGACAGCACGCGCGTCCAGATCCAGTCGGCGATGCTTTCGGATGACAACCGTTCGATGAACATCTGCGTCGTGCCGGTGCCGGAGGCATGGCTCAACAAGAAGTACGGCCCCGAGCCCGCGAAGGGCGGGCGGCCGTGAGGGAGGTCTCGGAGGTGCGATGAACTCCGGTGCAGCAATCCCGGGCCGGACGAGAGTCCGGCCGTGTGGCGGAACTCGCGAGAGTCTCGATGGAGCAGGCGAGAGCCGCCAAGGCTTCCGCCGCGGGCGTCCGTTCCGCGGCGTGGTCCGCCTCGCCGCGGCGCTGCTGCTGGGCGGCGTGTTGTCGCCCTGTGCCGCCGACCGGCCGCCGGCCTCGCCCGACGCGCGGTTCGCCGTCGGCGACGAACTCGTGGGCGACGACTTCCGCGACGGACTCGCGCAGTGGCGCACCGAGCTCGCCGAGGGCGGCACGGTCGAGGCGCGCGACGGCGCACTCGTGATCGACGTGCCCGGCGGCTGTTCGGTCTGGCTCGCGCAGGTGCTCGATGGGCCGGTGCTCATCAGCTACGAGGCGACCGCCATCGCGGCGGGAGGCCCGAACGACCGCGTGAGCGATCTGAACTGTTTCTGGATGGCCGACGACGCCCGCAGCCCGGGCGATCTCTTCGGCCGGCCGCGCACGGGTGTCTTCGCCGACTACGACCAGCTCCGCTGCTATTACGTGGGCTTCGGCGGCAATGCGAACACCACGACCCGCTTCCGCCGCTACATCGGCGAGCGCGGCAACCGGCCCCTCCTGCCGGAACACGACCTGACCGGCGCGGAGAACCTGCTGGTGCCGAACGCCCCGCAACGCATCCAGATTGTGGCGGCGGGCAGCGTGATCGCGTTCTACCACAACGGTCGGCGGCTCTTCGCCTACGACGACCCGGAGCCGTACACGCGCGGCGGTTTCGCCTTTCGCACGGTGAAAAGCCACCTGCGCATCCGGGATTTCCGCGTGTACCGGCTGGTGCAGGTGGAGGGCGCGGTGCCGACTGCGAAGCCGTGAGCCGACCAATGGAGCCGCTGCGGCCCGCTACATTGCGAGAACGCCGCACCGGCGCACCGTGAACGGACCAACTGCATGAGGACCGTCGTCATCACCGGAACCGACCGCGGGCTCGGCCACGCGCTCGCGGCGCTGTCGCTCGCGGCCGGCGACCGCGTGATCGCAACGTACCGCGACGACAAGAGCGCGGCACTGCGGCCGTTGGCGGAGCGTTTCCCCGGCCGGCTGGAGCCGGTGCAATTGGATCTTGGCGACGCTCCCAACATCGCCGCCGCGGCGCGACGGATCCGAGCGCTCACTCCCGCGGTGGATGTGCTGGTCAACAACGCCGGCATCCTCGGCGACATCGAGTGGTCGGTCGGCGATCCGCCGTTCGATCCCGACGAGGTGCTCGAGACAATTCGCATCAACGCCATCGGGCCGCTGCGGGTGACGCACGAGCTGTGGCCGCTGCTCGCGGCCGGGCGCGAGAAGCTGGTCGTGAACATTTCCTCGGAGGCTGGAAGCATCGGGCAGAACTGGCGCGACCGCTGGTTCGGCTACTGCCTCTCGAAGGCGGCGCTGAACATGGAGGGCGCGCTGCTCCATCGCCGGCTTGCACCGCTCGGTGGGCGCGTGATGCAGGTGCATCCCGGCTACATCCGTTCGTACATGCATGGCGCCAAGAACGAGAAGGCGACCTACGAGCCGGAGGAAGCCGCGCGGCTCGTGCTCGAGGCGATCGCGCAGCGCGCCACGCGACCGGCGCGCGAACAACCCGACTACTTCGATCTCCATGGAAAAGACCTGCCCTGGTGAGCCGGCGACGGAGCCGACCGAGGCGCGGCCGAGCGCGGTCGTCTTCGGCAACCGCGTGGCGCCGTACCATCCGCTCGGCGCCATCGAACCGGCGTTGCGGGCGAGCCTCGGCGCCGATTTCGCGCTCCGGTTCACCGAGGACACGAGCGAGCTCGCCGGCGGGCTGGACGGCGTGCGGCTGGCCGTCGGCTACGCCGATGTGTGGGATGCCGTGCTCGCCGACGAGGCGGCGGCCGGGCTGGTTGATTTCGTCAATCGCGGGGGCGGGCTCCTCGTGCTGCACAACGGGATCTGTTGGGCGAAGCACGTGCGGCTGCGGCCGCTGCTCGGCGGAGTGTTCACGGGGCATCCGGAGCAGGAGGTGATGTCGTACGGATTTTCGGGTACGCACCCGATCACGGCCGGGCTGCACGGCTTCGCGCTCCAGGAGGAGCCGTACCGGTACGAGATCGAACCGGCGGTGGAGCCGTCGGTGTTTCTGCGTTACCGACAGGACGGGCGCGACTGGCCGGCGGGTTGGGCGTTGGAGCGCGGCGCGGGCCGCGTGGTGAACCTGCAGCCCGGGCACACCGCGGCGGCGTTCGCGAGTCCGGGCTACGCCGCGCTGGTGCGTCGCAGCGCGCGATGGTGCGCGGGGTTCTGACGGCGCGCGGGGCCGGATGACGGAGTCGAGACGCGCGACGGAGCCGAAGCGCTGGCGCGTTCCGCTACGGGGTGGGTGGGTTGTGACCCGTGCCGGCGAGGATCTGTTCGATGCGGGCGAGTTCGTCGTCGGTGAGCGGCGCGTGCGCGAGGGCGGCGACGTTCTCCTCGATCTGGGCGACCTTGCTGGCGCCGATGAGCGCGGAGGTGATCACGGGCCGGCGCAGCACCCATTGCAGCGCCATCTGCGCGAGGGATTGGCCGCGTTCGCGGGCGAGGGCGTCGAGCTGCCGGATGATCACGAGCTTCGCCTCGGTGATGTCCTCGGGTTTGAGGAAACGGGGATCGTGGGCGGCGCGGGAGTCGGCGGGAATGCCGTCGAGGTAGCGGTTGGTGAGGAGTCCCTGTGCGAGCGGACAGAAGACGATCGCGCCCATGTTCTCGCGTTGGAGAACGTCGGTGAGCCCGCCCTCGATCCAGCGGTCGAACAGGTGGTACTTGGGCTGGTGGATCAGACAGGGCGTGCCGAGGTCGCGGAGGATCGCGGCGGCGCGGGCGGTCTGCTCGGCGGCGTAGTTGGAAATTCCGACATAGAGCGCCTTGCCGGAGCGGACGATGTGGTCGAGCGCGGACATGGTTTCCTCCAGCGGTGTGTCGGGGTCGGGCCGGTGGTGGTAAAAGATGTCGACGTACTCGAGGCCGAGCCGGCGCAGGCTTTGGTCGAGCGAGGCGAGCAGGTGCTTGCGCGAGCCCCACTCGCCATGGGGCCCCGGCCACATGTGGTAGCCGGCCTTGGTGGAAACGAGGATTTCGTCGCGCCAAGGGCGCAGGTCGTCGCGCAAGATGCGACCGAAGACTGTTTCCGACGCGCCGGCGGGCGGGCCGTAGTTGTTGGCCAAGTCGAAGTGGGTGATGCCGCGGTCGAAGGCGCCGAGCACGAGGGCGCGGCTGCGTTCGTGCGGGTCGTTGGCGCCGAAGTTGTGCCAGAGTCCGAGCGAGAGCGCGGGCAGTTTGAGGCCGCTGCGGCCGCAACGGCGGTAGAAGGCCGTTCGGTCGTAGCGGGTGGGGGCGGGTTGGTAGGACATGCCAGGGGATGGATGTTGGAAGTTGATCGGTGATGCCGGGGCGCGTGCGACGGGATCAGCGCATCTGGTCGCCGTCCTCGGGGCGGCCCGGCTCGTCGAGGAGTTGGATGCAGGTGGCGGGGCCGAGATCGGCCGGCGGCGTCCACGCGGAGAGCGCCCAGACGACCTTCTTGTCAGGGGTGACCTCGAGGATCTGGATGCTGCCGGGCCAGTCGCGCGGGTCCTTGACCGCGCCGGGACACCAGAAACTGATGACGGTGTTGCCGTTGGCGAGCCGGTTGGCCTCCTGCGGGCCGAAGAGGCGGTACTGCGGGGCGTCGGCCGGGGAGAACTCCCAGACCACGCGGCCGTCGGGGGCGAATTCGCGAACGTAGCCGCGGTTGCTGGAGACGAGGGTATTGCCGTTGTGCAGGCGCACGGCGGTCCATGGCGAGAGCACGGCCAAGGCCCAGACTTCCTTCCCGTCCATGTCGTACTCGGCGACCTTGTTGTTGTCCATGTGCGCGGCGAGCAGCGTGCCGGCACGGGTCAGGCGGGCGCGACGGAAGTGGCCGTGGGGCTTGGCGGGATTGCCGGTGGGCAAGGTGAACTGCTTCACCACCGAGTCGGTGGCGATGTCGATGAGCAGCATCGTGGCCGGGTCGCCGTTCTGCACGATCATGACACGGTCCAGGCCGACGGGCTGGGCGACGTGGATCTCGTAGCCGGCGGGCGCGCCCCGTTGCCAGAGTACCCGCTTGTCCGGTGCGATCAGCGCGGCGCCGCCCATGTAGGCGAGGACGACGCAGCCGTCGGAGCGGAGGGTGGCGTCGCTGATCTCCTGCAGGGTGCCGCGCGCGGTCTTGCCGGGCACCGAGCAGCGCCACGCGATCCGGCCGTCGCGCACGATGAAGGCCGTCTGCTCCGCGTGGCGATGGTCCCACTCGCCGGCGTAGAGGAACGGATGCTCGGCGAGGCCGGCGCCGGGTAGTGCGGGAGGTTGGGCGGCTGAAACGCGGAGCGCAGGGGAGGACATGGCGAGGAGTGCGAGTGCGGCAGCGATACGGCGGTACGACAGGCGGACGTGCGGATGCTGCATGCCGAACGAATAGGATTTGCGTCGCGCCGCCTCGATCCGTTTGGCATTTGGACAGTCTAAACGATGAGCCGATCAACCGCTTCCGTCCGCTCCATCGCGCTGCTCACCGGCTTCTCGAAGGCGACGGTGGCCAATGCGCTGCGCGGGCATCCGACGGTGGCGGCGGCGACGGCCGAGCGCATCCGCGCGGCGGCGGCCGAAGTCGGCTATTCGCGCAACCAGTTTGTGGGCGGCCTGATGTCGGCGATGCGACGGGCGCAGACCGCCGGTTTCCACGGCGTGCTGGCATGCGTGGACTTCGCCGAGCCGGACCGGCCGGAGCACGGACCCTTCCATCGCGAACTTGTGTCCGGAGCACGGGCACGAGCGACGGAGTTGGGGTTCAAACTCGAGGAATATGTCGTGGGCGAGGGGCGGCTCTCGCCGGCGCGGTTGATCACGATTCTGCAGGCGCGGGGCATCCACGGCGTCGCGATCCTGCCCTCGTGGCGGGCGCCTGACCTGACCGGTCTCGATCTCGGTGCGCTGGCGGTGGTGGCCGCCGACCTCATGCCCAACGCGAGCCCGATGCACTCGGTCTGCTGCGACCACTACGGTTCGATGTTCGCGCTGCTGGAGCGGCTCGAGGCGCGCGGTTACCGGCGGCCGGGGCTGGTGCTGGACACCGGGCGCGACGAGCGGGTGTTGTTGCGGCGGAGCGCGGCGTTGCACGCCTTCCAGCAGCATCTGCCGGCGAATCGCCGTGTGCCGGTGCTGGAGGCGCCGACGATCGACCGGGCGTTGTTCGGCCGCTGGTTCCGGCGGCATCGCCCCGACGTGGTCCTCGCCCACGAGACGGAGGTGCTCGACCTCCTCGAGGCGGAGGGCGCGGCGGTGCCGGGCGGCTGCGGTTTCGTGTGCCTGAATCGGGCGAAGGCGAGACGGTCGTGCGCGGCGCTCGATCTGCAGCCGCGGCTGATCGGCGCGCGGACGGTGGAGCTGCTCGTGGCGCAGTTGCAGCAGAACACGCTTGGCGTGCCCGAATGCCCTTCGGTGCTCACGCTGGTTGCGCGCTTGGTCGAGGGGCCGACGCTGCGCTCGAACGTGGGCGTGGTTGTGCCGTAACACCGGGCATGGCTGGAGGCTTCACACTGGACCAGGTCGTGCCGTGGGGGCGCACGTTCGACGAGTACCGCCGGATGTTCGCGCTGACCGAGACCGCTCTGGCGCGGCGGATCGTCGGGGTCGGCGACGGCCCCTCGAGTTTCAATGCCGAGGCCACGGCCCGCGGCCACCGGGTGGTATCGATCGATCCGATCTATGCGTTCGGCCGCGAGGAACTGGCCCGGCGTTTCGCTGTGGTGCGCGAGGAGGTGCTGCGGCAGACCGAGCGGAACAGGGAGGAGTTTGTCTGGGAGGAAATTTCCTCGGTCGCAGTGCTCGCGGAACGGCGGAGCGGCGCGATGGCGCGATTCCTGGCGGACTTCGAGGAGGGCATGAGCCGGGGACGTTATGTCATCGGCGCGCTGCCCGACCTGCCGCTGGGGGACGAGCGCATGATCTCGCCCTCGTCTCGCATCTGATTTTCCTCTACAGCCGGCAACTCGACCTCGAGTTTCATCGGAGGGCGTTGCGTGAGCTGCTGCGCGTCGCACCGGAGGTGCGAGTGTTCCCGTTGCAGCAACTCGGCGCCACGCCGTCGCCGCATCTCGACCCGATCGTGGAAGAACTTGGTCGGGACCATCGGGTCGAGATCGTGCCCGTCGACTACGAGTTCCAGCGTGGCGCGAACAAGATGCTGCGGATCGTGCGGGGCGTCGGTCCCCGGTGTGGGCTGTAGCCGGACCGGCGACGGGTGCCGCGGCGGGGGGCGCAGATCAGCGGGCGAGGGTGAGCGTCCATTCGGTGGCGGCGCCGGGGAGGTGCCGGAGGGCTGGCGCGGGAGCGGACGCCGGAGCGGGTGAGGATTCAGGGCGCACGTCGTAGTCGCCGTAGAAGCCGCGGAGGACGAGGCAGCCGTCGGCGTCGGTCACGAGGCGGGCGCGCGTTTTCCAGCGGTGGTTGATCAATTCGTCTATCGCGCGATAGGCGGGCTTGGGGCTGAAGTCCGGGTTCAGGAGCGCGCTGCCTTTGATGTAGGAGTCGTTCTCGGTGAAATCCCACCACGTGAACGAGGCGACCGCGGGATGCCCGAACGCGAGGGTGTACATCTCGCGGGCAAACTCCGCCTGGCTTTCCTCGGACCAGCGGCCGTCCTTGTAGCCGCCGGTGATCGGCGTGCCCGGCAGCGAGTGCGGGTGGAACTCGGTGATATGGATGGGCAGGCCGAGCTCGCGGAGGCGTTCGAAAGTGGCCCAAACCTTCTGCGGCGGAAACCACTCGGAGCGCGGCTCGTGCGCCTGCACCCCGAGGCCGTGGAGCGGCGTGCCGCGGCGCTGGAGCTCCTGCACGAGGGCGACGAAACGCTCGCGGTTGGGCGACCGGGCGATCAGGCCGAAATCGTTGAGCAGAAGCGCGGCCTGGGGGTTGGCGGCGTGCGCCCAGCGGTAGCAGGGCTCGACCCAGTCCGCGATCGCGGTGATCGAGGGGCCCTGGTCGTCGTAGCGGGCGTCCTCGAGGCGGTTGCGTATCCGGAGAGCGGTGTCCCAGGTGACGGTGTTGCTCGCCTCGTTCACGACATCCCACTGGTCGATGGTGCCGGCGAAGCCCTTCACGTTGTCCACGATGCGCGCCCGGAGAAGCATGGTCGCGGTCTCGGGTGGGAGGTCGCTCAGCCACGTGGGTGTGCCGGCGATGTGGGTCCAGGCAAGCGGGTGTCCTTTGCAGAGGATGCCGCGGGCGCGCGCCCATTCGGCTACGCGGAGGTTGCGTTGCCATTCCGGGCGGCCGGGCACGGGCTCGTAGCCGTCCCAGTAGAACGGAAACACGGCGAGGTTGAAGAGGCGCGTGAAACGTTCCTCGAACAACGCCCGTTGCGCGGGTGTGAAGTGGTGCTCGTCGAGCAGTTCGAAAACGATGGAACCGAAGCGGAAATGGTGGGTGCGTTGCTCCACGAGCACGGGCACGCCCGCGGCGGGTCGGCCGGCGGCATCGAGCACGCGGAGGCGGATGTCGCCCTGGCGGTACTGGATGATGTTGCGCTCGGCCTGGGCGAGGAGGGCGGAGGCGTCGTCGGCGGGACTGGCGGCGCGCGCGGACGGAGCGGTGGCGGCGAGAAGCGCGACACCGAGGGGCAGCAACGAAAGGAGCTTGGGTGGCATGGCGGTGGACGTTGTCGCCAAAGGTTAGGCACGGACGACGTCCGGGGAAGCGTATTCTCGCCACGGGCCGGGGGCTGTGTGCGGTGCCGGTGCTCCGCTGTGGCGGCGGACGCGCAGGTCGTCGACCGGCGTTAACGACCCGCGACGCGGAGTCGAAACGCTGACGCGTTCCGCTACGGGGAGGCCGGAGGAGACGAAACGCTCGGCGAGTTTCGCTACGAGCCAAGCGACGCTCAGTTGCCGCGCAGTGTGGCGTCGCTGCGGGCGGGGCTGGCGGGGAGCAGGAAGGTCTCGGGGGCGTCGGGGTGCGCGGGATCGAAGCCGGCGAAGTCCGCGGCGACGAGATCCGCGAGCGGCGGACCGGCATCGCGGAGCGACTGGGCGACGACCTTGGCCAGTTGGTGCCCGCCGTAGTTGTTGTGATGCGTCGCGTCCTGGCCACCGGCGCTGAATGCGAGGGGGGCGCGCTCGGGGCCGAGCGCCTCGTAGAAGGCGACGCTGGCGCGGTCGAGGTCGACGAGCGCGACGTTCTCCTCGGCGGCGAGCTCGCGCACGGCGGCGGGATAATCGCCGTGGGTGTTCTTGATCTTGCCGTCCTCGTCGAAGGTGCGGCGCTGCATCGAGGTGACGAGGACCGGCGTGGCGCCGCGCAGGCGGGCTTCGGCGATGTAGGCGCGGAGGTACACCTTGTAGGTGGTGCGCGCCTCGACGTAGGTCTGCGGCCACTGCTGCTTCTCGTCGTTGTGGCCGAATTGGAGGAAGAGGAAGTCGCCGGCCTTCAGCTGCGAGAGGATCTTCGCCAGGCGCAGCTCGGCGAGGAACGACTTCAGCGTCTCGCCGGACTCGGCGTGGTTGGCGACGGCGACATCGGCCCGCAGGAAACGCGGCAACATCTGGCCCCAGCCCGCGGCGGGCTCGTGCGGCTGGTCGGTGACGGTCGAGTCGCCGGCGAGGAAGATGGTGGGCGCGGCGGGGGCGAGCGCGATCTCCACAGAACGGATTCGCGGCGCGGCGCCGTTGAACTCGAGCGTGAGCTTGTCGTCCCAGCGCAGGAGACCGACCTCGCGCGGGTTGAGGAGCACGGCGGTGCCGCCCGGCGCATTCTGCGGCGGCGGCAGCGTGGCATGGCGGACGTTGACGGTGAACGTGCGCGTCACGAACTCGCCCGGTTTGGCCGCGAGCGACTCGAGGAGGAGCTGGCGCGACTCAGCCTTGAGCGTGTTGGCCGACGGGGCGGTGGCGTCGCCGAAGGTGACCGTCACGCAGTAGTTCCCCTCGGGCACGGTGACGGAGAAGTAGAACGGCGTGTCTGTGGCGGAGGGGGCGGTGCCGAGGTCGAAGCCATAGCCGCGCTCGTCGGTGAAGGTGTCGGCGGCGGTGAGTTGGGAGAGGTCGAAGGTGCGCGGTGTGGTGGCCGGGGCGGCGGCTCCGGCCAAGCCGAGAAGGGGAAACGCGAGGGTTGACAAGGCCGCGGCGAGGAGGCGACGCAGCGGGGTGGAGGAGGAGAACGGGCGAAGCACGAGCGCAGTCATAGCGCTCCGGCGGGGGCCCGGCAATGTGCGCGCTGTCGAACGGTTTGAGGGCGGCGGGCCCGGGGCAGCCGCGGGCGGCGCGGGTGGTTGCAGGTGCCGGCTTGCGTTTCACCGCGGCGCTGCGTGGATCGGGCCGTGCGTCCGATTGCCGATCTGAGCATGCCCGAGTTCGAGCAGTTGGTGGCCTCGTGGGGCCACCCGCTGGTGCATGCGCGCAAGGTTCTGCGGCGGTTCTACATGGGGTCCGGCGAGGTCGATTGGGCGCGGCTCCAGCTCCCGAAGGGGTTTCGCGAACGCGTCGAGGCGCTGGGGCTCTCGTCCTGCACGGTCGCCGCGCGGCAGGAGGACCCGGACGGCACGGTGAAGCTGCTGCTGCGGCTCGGCGACGGGCAGACGATCGAGACGGTGTTGATGGCGGAACACCGCGCCGACCGGGCGGCGGGGTGCTTGTCGACGCAGGTCGGGTGCGCGATGGGCTGCGACTTCTGCGCCACGGCGCAGGGCGGTCTGGTGCGCCACCTCACGGCCGGGGAGATCGTCGAACAGTTTTTCCACCTGCGCCGCGAGGCGACGCGCGCCGGCAAAGAGCTGCGCACGATCGTGATGATGGGCATGGGCGAGCCGCTGCAGAATCTGGGCGCCGTCGTGCCCGCCGCGCACCGGATCGGCTGGGGCGAGCTCGGCGCGGTGGGCTTTGGGCAGATCACGGTTTCGACGGTCGGCCTTGTGCCGAAGATCGACGAACTCGCCGCGAGCGGCGTGCCGGTGGCGCTGGCGCTGTCCCTGCACGCGCCCGACGACGAGACCCGGCGGCGGCTGCTGCCGACCGCGCGCCGCTACGGTGTGGAGGAGGTGCTGGCTGCGGCCGACCGCTACCAGGAGGCGACAGGCCGGATCGTGAACCTCCAATATTGCCTGCTGCGCGGCGTGAACGACTCGCCCGCGCAGGCGCGTCAGCTCGCGGCGCTGCTCGAGCGACGCCGGATGCACGTGAACCTGCTCGCCTACAACCCCACCGGCCCGGGCCTGAGCGGCGTGACCTACGAGCCGCCGCCGCGGGAGACTGTCGGGGTGTTCCTCGACGAGCTGCACGCCCGCGGCATCGTCGCCCATTTCCGGAGACCCCGTGGCGCCGCGATCGACGGGGCGTGCGGGCAGCTCCGGGCGCGGGCGGGCGGGTGACGATTGCGGAATGGCCGGAGTGGGTAGGATCGTGCTGAGTGCGGACCTCGTGCAGCGAAGAGAGCACCAATGGTGCGCCGGCGAAGGACTTGCTTCAGTCGGGCGAGACGTCGCCGGTGCGCGCGGATTATTGCATGATGGATGCAGAGAGACGGGAACAGGTGGGTGCTTGCGGTACGCGAGTTGCGGTGAGATTAGCGGCGATCAGCGTTCACTCGCGGTTTCGCGCTCCGGGGAAGCTTGGTTTGTACGCGGATTTCGGGCACGGATCGCTGCTCTCACGCGCAGCGCTACGAGGGCAAAGGTTCGGTCGGCGATGAACGGGCAGAGGACGAAACGCTCACGCGTTCCGCTACGAGCTGGCGAGATCGGCGGCGAGGGAGTGGTGCGGGTCGCGGCGGAGGACTTCGGCGAGGAGGGTGGCGGCGCGTTTCTTGTCGCCGAGACCGAGACGGGTCTGGGCTTCGAGGAACTTGGCGGTCGGGAGCTGGCGGGCTGGAAGGTCGTCGGCGAAGAGGAACATCGTCGGCCGCGAGGAGGCGAAGGTGTCGCCTCCGTCCGCATTCCGAGCCGGAGAGTGGAGGTCGCGGCTGAGTGCTCCGCCGAATCTGCCTTCGTGGGCGCCTCACCACGTCAGTGCGTGGCGAGCGACAGGGCCTCGAGCAGCGCGGCACGGGTTGCGGCCTGCTGGGCCTCCCGGCTGATGGTCGCTTCGCCGTCGAGAAGCTGGTGCCCGTAGCAGCCGAACTGCGAGTGATTGCCGCCCTTGATCTCGATCCAACGGGTGGCGCCGGGAAGCCGCCCGCGGCCGGCGAGCACCCGCTCCGGTGGCGCGACCCTGTCGTTTGATCCATAGACCTTGGTCACGGGAAATGGGAGACGGCTCAGGTCCTCGGTCTTTGGATGCGTCGTGCCGATCAGCACCAAGCCCGCGAACCACTGCGGTTCGGCCTGCGCCAAACGGCAGGCGAGCGCGCCGCCGAGCGAATGCCCGGCCACGACCCACCGTCCGATTTCAGGATATGAGGCGACGATCGCCTGTGCCCGTTGCACGGCCTCCCGCTTGTGGAGCTCGAGCGGCGCAAACCGGTACGGCAGCTTGACGATGAACACGGTGTATCCGCTATCGGCGATCGGGCGCAGCATCGGCGCATACGCCTCGGCCGAGACCCCCGAGCCGCAGAGGAAGACGAGCGCGGGATTCCCGTGCACCGGCGCGCGGACGAACCCCAGACACAGCGCATTTTGCATGACGGTGACGGGGGTGTTGCTGTGGAGAACCTCGGCGGGGACATCGCGCGTCCGGTAGGAGTTCGCCAGCCAGAGCATTGCGACGAGAGCCCAAGCGAGCAAACCGCGGCGAACCCATCTGCGCAAGGCAGCCCGCGGGGAGTTCGTGCTTTCTGGGTTTGGCATGGTGTCGTGCGCCTCGGTGCGCCGGTCGCTGGCCGCGTGCGGCTGCTGCACGGAAGCCCCTTCGATCAAAGGCGGGAGCGAGGATGATGGGCGACAATCCCGCAAGGTTTCACGCGCCGAGTTTGCGGGCCAGTTTGCGCAGGCGGACCAACTCCTTCTGGCGGGCGGCCCGGAAGCGCCGCTGGCGTTCGGCGTTGTTGAGGCGCTTCTCCTCGGCGGATTTCCGGGGACGACCGGCACGCAGGCGCAGCGGAAGGTCCACGGACGGAGTGAATAGGTTCCGGCGTTTGAAGGCGGCCGGGGAATAGGCGAGCGCCCGTATCCGTAGCTCGGGGCTCTCAGCGCTTTCGTCGAAAGACGGCTCCGGCGCGATGCGGTCCGGGGCAAACGCCCAAGCCGGGGCCGGCCGGCGGAGCCGTTGCGCCAAATGCTCGGCATAGGCCGCCAGCCATGCATCCGCGACGGCGCCCTCCGCGAAGCGCTCCCGCAGCGGCGGCGGTTCCTCGGCGATGGCGGCGGCCGCCTGATTGCGCGATGATGCCCGGCGCAATTCGTGGAGCCAGTCGCGCAGGTTCAGTCCGAACTCCGGCAGCGAGGCCGACTGTGCGGCCACTTCCTTGAGCGTGGTGGGGCGTCCGCTCATGCGCGCTCCTTGATGGCGGTTTTCACGACCTCGCGCGCCTCGACCGAGAGCGCATCGTGGGGGAAGAACTTGTCGTGGATCGCCTCGGCCTCCCTGACCGAAACGATCTCCATCGTCTGCACCAGAAAACGGATATCGCCGTAGTCGCCGGCATAGCCGGGCAACGGGGGGCGGCAGGAGCGGAGCTTCATCGCCAGCAGATAGGCGGCCGTGGGGACGGCGATGCGCAGCCCCGCGCCGAAATCGTCCGCCGGCAGGCTGCGTTTGGCTTCCCGCTCGGAGAGAAATTGCCGCACATCGTCGTTGAGCCAGTCCTCCGGCAGGTTCTGTTCCGCTGCCACCTCCCGGGCCAGTGCCCGCCCGACTTCGCTTTGACGTATCACTGCATCAACGTCCTTGGTCGCATCGCGCGAACCGTAGACGAGCGTGAAGACAGCTCCGCCGTAGAGAGAAAGCTCGAGCGTGATCCCTCGGGCCTGCGCCAACTCGCCGAGCCGGCGGAGCGCCCGGGTGATCCGGATTCGGTCGAGTGGCTCGTATGGCATGGTTTAAAGTTACGTAACGGTTTATTGATCGGCAACAGAAAACAAGGCGGGCGCACGCCGGCTGCTCGGCCACGAATGCCGACCGCGCTGCACACATGAGCGGCTCTCGCGAGCCGCTCCACGGCCCAAACAAAACGCTCATGCGTTCGGTGATGGGTGCCTTGGCGGCTTTCGCCACGACGGAACGAAACCCTGGCGGGTCTCGTCACGGATCGCACATGGCGTGGGCGGTTGCCGATGGTCGAAGCGGCGGAGTTTGGTGTAGAGGTCCTCGAAGAGGAGCCGGGTGTCCAAGTTCGGACCGAGAGGATGTGAGCGGGTTTCCGCGGTGAGGAAGAGTACGCGGGGGGGCTGACGGGACGGAGCGGTCCGCCGGCGAGCGGCGACCCTACCGCGGCGTGCTCACATCGCCGGGGTGCTGCGGTGAGTCTCGACGTGGCTGAAGTTGGTGATCCAGTACGGCTCGGTGCCGGCGGCGGGTCTCGGGGCGCGGAAACGCTCGATCGTGACGTGCTCGGCTTCGTTCAGCACCATCAGCGGGCGCTCGTCGGGCGCAGCGAACTCGTAGCGCAGGCCACGGACCTCCAGGTGGCGCACATGGCGCGCGAACAGCGCGGACGCCGGCAGCAGGCCGAACATGCTCGGCTCGGGATAGGCGCGCGGGCGCTCCGGCACGGCGAACGCGTCGCGCGGACCGGTGACGCCCGGTTCGTCGGCGCGCAGGAAGAACGAGTTCACGTGTTGGTCGGATTGCGCGGCAACATCGTCGATGGTGATCCCGCCGCGGGAGGCGACGTGGATCTCGGAGAGTGTGATGTGCTCGAGCGGGTGATCGGGCAGGCCGGCCAGCAGGATCGGGAAACGGCCGTCGACGCCGGAGGCGGTGATGTGGCTGATCTTCACGCGGCGGATCGCGCCGACGGGCGTGCCGGCGGGGCCGCGGGCGCGATTGCCGAGGCGCAGGAAGATCGGGGAATTGGAGACGTCGCGCAGGGTGAGATTGGTGACGACGACATCCTCGATCACGGCGCCGTCGACGGACTCGAGCGCGAGGCCGCGGGAGCGGTCGAAGGTGCAGTTGCTGATCGTGATGTTGCGGAAGTCGCCGTTGGACTCGGTGCCGATCTTGATGCGGCCGGTGGGGCCGTCGCGGTCGGGTGCGTGGGTGACGGTGCGGCGGAAGGTGCCGTCGAGCAGCGAGCCGATGTCGTAGCCGCTGACGGTGCAGTTCGTGATGGTGATGTTCTCGCAGGCGCGCAGCTCGCCGAGGGCGTAGCTGGTCTTGAGGACAATGGCGTCGTCGTACGGCGTATTGACGGAGCAGTTGCTGATGCGGACGTGGCGGCAGCCGTCGATGTCGAAGCCGTCGCGGTTGGTGTCGACGCGGAGGTTGTCGCAGGTGAGGTGGTCGACGCCGGTGGCGAGGACGGCGAAGTGGCCGCCGTTGAGGAGGGCGAAGTCGCGCAGGGTGACGCCGCGGCAGTTCTTGAGCGCGATGGCCTTGTTGCCCAGGCCGCGCACTTCGGGCGGGAGCGGGTCGCCGGGGGCGCGGGCCGCACCGGTGCCATTGGGGCCGGATGTCGGATAGCTGGCGTGGCGGACCAGGCCGTGCGTGCCGTCGATCAGGCCGGGGCCGACGATCGAGACGTTCTCGAGGCCCTCGCCCCAGAGGAGGCTGTTGTGCCAATGACTGTGTCCGAAGTCCTGGTACTGGTGGAGGTCGCCCCACTCGTTGGGCTCGGGATCGTCGTACGTGCCGATGTCCGGCCGCGGGGTGGCGGCGCGGATCACAGCGCCGGGCTCGAACTGCAGGCGGAGGTGGCTGCGGAGTCGGATGGAGAAGCAGAGATAGGTGCCGGCCGGGACGCGCACGGTGCCGCCGCCGGCAGCGGACGCGGCCTCGATGGCAGCGTTGAAGGCGGGCGAATCGAGGGCGATGCCGTCGCCCCTGGCGCCGAAGGCGCGCACGTTGAAGTCGGCGGCGGGAAGGAGGGTCGCGGTCATGAGGAGGAGGAGAAGTTGACGAAGCAGCGCCATGTTGATGCACGGCTAGTGCTCGGAGGCAGCTTCATAGAACTCGATTTCGAGGAGGCCCAGTTCGCCGGTGCCGACCTTCTCCTCGCCGGTGGTGGCGTTGCCCTGGTCGACCAGCTCGGTGATCGCGCCGAAGGCCTCGCGCGCTTCGGCGCCGGCGAGCGGCTCGAGGCGCACGGTGCGGCCGGTGGCGGGTTTGAGCGGGAGCGTGGCGTAGCCGAGGCTGCGCGGGGTGACGCCGCGGAAGACCTCGGCGCCGTCGACCGTGATGCGGATCGGGTAACTGCGGGCGCGGAAACCGGCGGTTTTCAATGTGATCTCGGAAAGGGTAGCGGAGCGGGCGAGCTCGAAGACGATCGGCTGCTGACCGGACCAGAGGGATGTCTCGTCGTCGTCGCAGGCGAACTCGGGGTGGGCGCCATCGGCGGCCTGTACCCGGGCGACGGGCACGGCGAGGCGGCCGATCGTGAACGACGGGCCAGCCGGCGTGGGACCGCGGTCGAGGCGGCCGGCGAGTGCATCGGCGGCGAAGGTCCGCGACCAGCCATCGGTCACGGCGACGGCCACGGACTCGAGCGCGAGTTCGGCGCCGGCCAGACCGGCGGATTTCGCGCGGAGGACGATGGGGCCGGCGGCGGTGGTGGAGCGGACGAGCACACGGTTGACACCGCATTCGACGGGCAGCGCGGTTGCGAGAATGTGGTTGCCCGGACCTTGGGCGATGCCGCCGCGCCACTCGGCGGGGCCGGAGAGGGAGAACTCGACGGTGTTGAGCGCGGTCGGGCAACGGCGGCCCTGCGCATCCACGACTTCGATCTCGTAGAGCGCGAGGTCGGCGCCATCGGCGCGCAGGCCGCCGGGGCCGGTGCGGACGGTGAGGCGCAGCGCGGCGGGCTCGCCGGCGGTGGTGTGCGAGGCTTCGCAGACCTTTGCGCCGGAGGCATCGTAGCCGACGGCGGTGATGGTGCCCGGCTCCCAGGCGACGGCGGGGAGCGTGAAGAGGAAGCGGTGGGTGTGGCGAACGCGGGGCGAGGGGGTGGCGGAGTCGGGATCGCTGCTCTCGCGAGCAGCGCCACGGACGGAGGAAGGGAGCGAGGCGGACGGATCGCCGCTCTCGCGAGCGGCGCCACGGGAGGAGGCGGAGGCCGGAATCGGATCGCTGCTCTCGCGAGCCGCGCCACGAGTCAGAGCGCGACCGAGGGAGCGGCCGTTGAGGAGGAACTCGACGGAGTCGGCGCTGGAGACGGCGACGAGGTCCTTCGTCACGCCGGGCGCGTAGTTCCAATGGCCGAGAAGATGGATACGCGGTTGCTCGGGATCGACCCAGCAGTCCCACATCACCTGGTGGGCGAAGTAGCCGTCCTTCGGGAGGCGCATGGCGTCGACCTCGCCGGAGCGGCGGAAGTTCTCGGCGCCGCGGTGGTGGGTGTTGGTGTCGGAGAAGACGATGTTCACGCCGCCGGAGTTGACGCGGGTGCCGGTGCCAGGGCGTTCGCGCCAGAAGTCGTACCAGCGCACCACGTCCTCGATGGCGTGGGAGTCCTGGTTGCGGTTGTAGGCGGCGGCGGACTGGCCCTTGTAGGGCGGACCGTCGCCATCCTCATGGTACGGCGGGGAGAACTCGTCCCAGAACTTGCGGGCGCCCTCGTCGCGGGAGTACTCGGTCTGCCAGACGGGTTTGCGGGCGCTCTTGTTCACGTAGAGCATCTCGCCGCCGTACTCGGCGATGGTGCTGGCGAGCATGTCGCGGCTGCCGATGGCGCGGCCGCCGTGCGGATCGAAGCGGTCGCGGAGAGCCTTCATCTCGGCCATGTGCGCCTCGGAGACGCCGTTGTTGCCGGACTCGTAGACGAGCACGCTGGGGTTGTTGCGGTTGTAGACAATGGCGTCGCGCATGACCTCGGTGCGCGTGACCCACTGGCGGCCCTGCGCGTCGCGCTCCGAATCACCGGCGGGGAGCATCTGGAGGAGGCCGACGCGGTCGCAGGACTCGACATCCTGTTTCCACGGCGTGATGTGCATCCAACGCACCAGGCTGGCGCCGCTTTCGACCATGAGGCCGTTGGAGAAATCGCTCAGCCAGGGCGGGACGGAGAGGCCGACGGCGGGCCACTCGTTGGAGGTGCGCTGGGCGTAGCCCTTGAGCTGGAGGACGCGGTCGTTGAGGCGGACCATGCCGTGGGCGAACTCCGTCTTGCGGAAGCCGGTGCGGGTGACGACGGAGTCGAAGACGCTGGCGTCGCTCTCGAGCGAGGTGGTGACGGTGTAGAGGTAGCCGTAGCCCCAGCTCCAGAACTGCAGGTCGGCGACGCGGGCGGAGGCGCGGGCGGTCACGCTCTCGCGGCGGGCGAGGGAGTAGCGGCCGCCGTCGAAGGCGGCGACGACGCGGCCCTCGCGATCCGCAATCTGGACACGGTACGTGAACGTGCGCGGCTGCTCGGATTCGTTGCGAATCTCGGATTCGGCGTGGATGGTGGCGGCGCGGCCGGGGATGTCGAAATCGGTGGCGTAGACGTAGACGCCGGTGGTGCCGAGGGAGGCGTAGAGCGGGAGCGTCTGGTAGACGCGGTCGGTGACGTGGAGGCGGACGTTTTTGGGGAGGCCGCCGTAGTTGGCGTTGAAGTTGCGGTCGGCCCATTGGAAACGCGCGCCGGAGAGGGACTCGCGAAGATCCCAGGCGTTGTCGGTGCGGACGGCGAGGACGTTGGCGGCGGGGGCGGGTTGGACGAAATCGGTGAGGTCGAAGCCGAAGGCGTTGATGCCGTTCTCGTGGGCCCCGACGCGCCTGCCGTTGAGCCAGACCTCGGCGACTTGGCGCGCGCCCTCGAACTCGAGGAAGACCTTCCGGCCGGCGGCGTCGGCGGGGAGCGTGAAGGTCTTGCGGTACCAGGCGACGCCGGTCGGGTGGTCGACGATGTCCTCGCGGAAGGCGGAGTCCTCGTTCCAGGCGCGCGGGAGGGTGACGGGTTTCCAGGCCGTGTCATTGAAGTCCGGTTGCGCGGCGGCGGGCACGTCGCCCACGTGGAGTTTCCACGCGGGGTTGAAGTCGAGTTGTTCGCGGTTTGGCGCGGCGGAAAGGGCCGAGGCGGCCAGCGTGGCGAAGGCGAGGAGGAGCGGGGAGCAGCGAAGCATGAGATTGGTGTTGGAGAGGGACGCTGGCGGTAGGGTCGGACCTTGTGTCCGGACCGAAAAGGCGCGGTCGGAGGTTTGAGCTGAAAGTAGAACGCTGGGATTGGCCAAGCGGAGGGCGGTCCGCCGGCGAGCGGCGACCCTACTGCAGGCGTGTTGGCGAAACCGGTGTCGCGGTGACGGGGATGATGCGGCCGGCGGAGTCGAAGGTGAGTTCGTCGATGCAGACGGCGCGGCGGAACATGTTTCCGTCGGAGAGTTCGCTGGTGTGGTAGACGACGTACCACTTGCCGCGAAACGCGACGACGGAGCCGTGGTGCGTGACGCACGGGACATGTTTCATGACTTCGCCCTGATAGGTGAAGGGCCCGGTCGGCGAGGTGCCGGTGGCGTAGACGAGGGTGGACGCCGGCGCCCAGCCGTTGGAGTAGACGAAGTAGTAGCGGTCCTCGTGTTTGAAGACGAACGGCGCCTCGCCGTAGCCCATGGGGAGCACGGGCTGGGTGTCGGGCGCGGCGACGGGGATCGGGTTGCCCTGAGGATCGAGCAACGTGACGGTTTGCACGGGGCCGGCGAGCTCGGTGAGCGAGGGAGCGAGGCGCACGACCTTCGCGAAACGGCATCCAAAGTAGAGGTACGCGGAGCCGTCGTCGTCGAGGAGCACGGCGGGGTCGATCGGCTCGGGGCCGACCTCGGGCATGAGCGCCTTGTCGAGGAGCGGGCGGCCGACGGCGTCGCGGAACGGTCCGGTGGGCGAGTCGCCGACGGCGACGCCGATGCGGGCGCGGTCGGTGGGGAGGAAGAGGTAGTACTTGCCGTTGGCGTGCACGGCGTCCGGCGCCCACGCCCATTTTTCGGCCCACGCGAACCCCGTCAGGCCGAAGACCGAGCCGTGGTCCTGCCAAGTCGCGAGATCGGCGGTGGAAAAGAGCCGCCAGTCGAACATGTCGAAGTAGGTGGCGTCCTTCTCATCGTGCGAGGTGTAGACGTAGAGGCGGTCGCCGAAGACGCGCGCGGCGGGATCGGCGGTGAAGAGGTGCGAGACGATGGGGTTGGCGGCCACGGCGGATGCTGCGAGCGCGAGAGAAAGGCTGGTGGTGAGGAGGCGCGGCATGACTTTCGGTTTTGGCTGGGCGATTTGTAGGTGAAGTCGGATGACGGTTCGATGGGGCGGAGGGCGGGACTCGCTGCTCTCGCGAGCCGTGCCACGATGGGCGGACGCGGAGGATGGGCGCGGTGGCCTAGGGCTCCGGCGCGGTGACGCGGAACCAGTCGAAGTCGGCGTGGCCGGTGCGGGTCGCTTCCGGCGCGGCGGTGGCGATGGCGCCGACCTTGGCACCGATCCAGCGGTCGGCCGACGCCTGGAAGGGCTCGCCGATGGCGACGAACGTGCGGTTGTCCATGCTGTAGGAGAACTGGCACAACGCCTTTTCGTCGACACGGACGCGGAGATAGACGGAGCCGGCGGGAGCCGGGAGTCGGGCGAGTTCGCGTTCCTCGGCGCCGGGTTGGTTGGCATCGATGTTCACGCGGAGGACGAGCCTGGTCCCGTCCTCGGTGCGGCGGAGGCCGAGCACGGCGTAGTTGTAGCCGAAGACGGCGAGGCCGGCGGTGTCGCCCTCGGCGTTCGGAACGAAGTCCAGTGCGGTGGTCGCGACGAATGCGGGGCCCGGGAACTTCTGGAGGAGAAAGTTCGGCGCGTCGTACAGGCTGGCGTGGGAGGGGGAGCCGTCGTTGCGGGTGGCCGGCGCGGGGACGCAGGCGAGACGCAAGAAGCCGGGGCGTGCGGTGAGGTCGGCCCAGGCGGGCTGCGGGTTCGCGTTCCATTGCCACTGGAGGCCGAGGGCCGGTGAGGCGAACTCGTCGGACGTGGCCGGCGTGGTGACGGGCTGGGCGGCGCCGGTGTCCGGTTTTCGATACACCAGCACGGGCTCGCCCTTGCCGTCGCCGTCGGGATCGGCGCCGATGACGGGCCAGTCGTCGCGCCAGACGAGCGGTTGAAGGTGGACGACACGGCCGAAGGCGTCGCGGTCCTGGAAATGGAGGAACCAGTCTTCGCCGCCCGCGGTGTCGACCCAGGCGCCCTGGTGCGGGCCGTTGATCGCGGTGGACCCCTGGCCGAGGACGATACGCACCTCGTAGGGACCGCGGATCGAGCGGGAGCGGAAGACGGCCTGGTAGCCGGCTTTCACGCCGCCGGCGGGGGCGAAGACATAGTACCAGCCGTGGCGTTTGTAGAGCTTGGGGCCCTCGAGCGTGTTCCAGCCGGGGAGGAGATTTGCGTCGATGACGATGTCGCCGACGTCGAGTTGGCCGCCGTTCGGGCCGGGGCGAAGGTGCTGGCCGGCGTCGAGCAGGCGGGTGGCGTCGGGGGAAAGTTCATGCAGCGAAAGGAGGTTGGCGATGCCGGCGCGACTGCGGGCCCAGCCGTGGATGAGGTAGAGGCGGCCGTCGTCATCCCAGAATGGGCACGGATCGATGAGACCCTTGCCGGCCTTGACCAGGCGGGGCTCGCTCCAGCGGCCGCGCGGATCGTCGGCCGTCACGACGTAGATGCCGAAATCCGGGTCGGGGTAGAAGATCCAGAACTTGCCGGCGTGGTGGCGGAGCGCGGGCGCCCAGACGCCCTGGCCGTGGCGAGGTTTCGCGAAGAACTCGAGCGGGACCTGGCGGGACAGGGCGTGATTGACGAGGGTCCAGTTCACCAAGTCGCGCGAGTGGAGGATCGGCAGCGCCGGGGCGACCGCGAAACTGGAGGCGACGAGGAAGTAGTCATCGCCGACGCGGATCGCATCGGGATCGGAGTAGTCGGCGAAGAGGACGGGGTTCTGGAAGGTGCCGTCGCCGCGGTCGGGCAGCCAGGGCGCGGCGGAGGGGGCGGGGGCGGCGTGGACGGCGGGCGCGAGGCTCAAGGCGACGGAGAGCAGGAGGGCTGGGGACGGGCGCATGGTTTCCGGGGAACTGGCGGCGTTTTGGGGAGGCGGTTTCACTCTGGAAGCGCGAGCAGACGGAGAGGGCCGGTCAGGGGACCTGGACTTCGAAGACCTTGGCGCGGCGCGAGGTGCCGGCGGGGCCGGTGATCTCGAGGACGACGGAGTAGCTGCCCGCTTTGGCATAGAGGTGATGCGGGTGCTGATCGGTCGATGTGTTTCCGTCGCCAAAATTCCATTTCCAGGTGGCGATCTCCCCGGCGGAACGGTCGGAGAAGACGACGAGCCGGCGCGAGGCGTCGGCGATCACCCAGGTCCAATCGGCGGCGAACTGTGGTGCGAGGGCGGGTTCAAGGGGCATCAGGCGGAAGGCGCACAACTCGGAGGCGTCGCCAAACATGGTGTGCTTGGTCGAGAGGTTCCAGAAGGCGTGGCTGTTCTTGTTGGCAGCGTCGTCGTAGTCGATCACGGCCCAGGCGAGGCCGATGATCTTGTCCTCGGAGAGGACGGACTCGACCGCGCGGTCGGGGCCCTCGGGACCGGCGTAGTCGAACGGTGTGATCCAAAACTCGAGCACGAGACGGCCGGGGTGGCCGGGCTGGCCGTCGAAACGGTACGCGGCGTTGGCCCAGGGCAGGCGCTTCACCCAGGTCGCCGCGCCCCAGGCCATGCACCAGTCCTTGCCGACGGCGGGGGTGAAGATGTGGTAGTTCTGCGCGTGGACGCCGTGGCTGGCCCAGTGGGCGGCCGCGCCGGTGATGCGGTCGTCGGGCGCGGCGGCGGACTCGCCCACGCGCGCCGGTGTCCAGAAGCGGGGCTCGGCCTTGTCGAGGAGCGGGCCGCCGGAGGCATCGCCGTCGACGACGATCTCGAAGGTGTCGTTGTGGATGTCGGGATGGGTGAAATCCCAGTAGTCGTCGTACGCCTCGTAGAGAAAGTAGAGGCGGTTGAGGCCCTTGACCCAGCCGACGCGGACCCGGACATCGAGGTCGGTCGGATCCGGGGCGGAGTGGCGCTTCTTGTCGTCGACGAGCTGGTCGGTGGCGATGACGTAGGAGTCGGGGACCACGGCCCAGTCGGAGGGGTCGCCGTCGATGCGCGGGATCTGGTCGGCGGGGAACTGGAAGATCGGGTAGGTGCGCTCGGGTTTGACGAGCGCCGGGGCCGCCGTGGCGGCGAGGAGGAAGAGGACGGACAGCGTGGCGGGGCGGAGCGGCGACATGAGGAGCTTCGGTTCTGGGACTGCCGATGGGGGTCGGGCTGGAGGGCGGAGGGCCGGCGGCTGATCTCCGGCCGTCGAGCGGACGGTATTGCCGTCTTGGGGATCGCGAAGCCGAGGCGGGGAGCGGTTGAACTGCGGCCGGCGGGGACGGTGGTGTCCGGCCGAAGACCGGACCTACGGGCGGGGCACGGCGATTCGCGGACGTGGCGGGAGAGGGTCGGCTTCGTCGAGATAGAAGCCGGAGTGCGGGGGCTGGTTGTAGGCGACGTTCTGCCAGGCGACGGCCAAGCGGTAGACGGGGTCGTGCATGAGGGTGACGAGCCGGTGCGGGGTCGGTATGGTGGAGGTGTAGATACGGAGCTCCCGGTTGTCGCGGGTGCGCCAGACGACCTCCTCGCGCCAGTCGCCGAAGAGATCGGCGCTGAGGGCGGGGGTGGCCTTGGTGCTGTTGTTGGCGATGCAGGCATGGGCGACCAGGAGCGGGTCGAGGGCGCCGGTCCGCCAGTTCCACTTCACGATGCGGTTCTGGTCGAGCAGCTCGTGGAGGAGGTCGCCATCCCAGAGGACGCCGAAGTTGCACGGGAAACCCTGGGGGCGATGCTCGAGGAACTTCTCGCCCTGGGAGTTGAAGAGACCGTCCATCTGCGCGCCGGCGGCCCAGTACTCGGCGCCGGGGAAGCGCGGATCGATGTTGAAGGCGTTGCCGCGGCCGGGGCCTTCGCCCTTGTCGCCGCCGTCCTCATCGGCCCGGGCGGAGGGAACGGTGAACAGCGGGCGGCCGGTGGCGGCGTCGCGCAGGCTCATGCCCTGTTTGTCGAAGCGTTCCTGGATGTCGAAGATCTCGAGGCCCGGGTTGGCGGGGTCGAGGTCGGAGACGTGGAGCGCATCGCCGTGGCCCCAGCCGGTGGAGTAGAGCCCGGTGCCGTCGTCGTCGATGACGGCGGCGCCGTAGATGATCTCGTCCCGGCCGTCGCCATCGACATCGGCGACGGCGAGGTTGTGGTTGCCCTGGCCGCGGTAGGCGCGGTTCGCCTCGGAGGAGTCGCTGTCGAACACCCAGCGGGGGGTGAGCCTGCCGTCGCACCAATCCCAGGCGGCGAGCACGGCACGGGTGTAGTATCCGCGGCACATGATGAGGCTGGGGTGCACGCCGTCGAGGTAGGCGATGGCGGCGAGGTATCGGTCGGAGCGGTTGCCGTAGCCGTCGCCCCAGACCGCCTTCAACTGCTCCGGCGTGGGGTCGGTCGTGGCGGGGTGGCGGCCCGGGATGTAGGCGGTCGTGGCGAGCGCGGCCCCGGTGCGGCCGTCGAAGACGGTGAGGTATTCGGGGCCGCGGAGGATGTGGCCGGCGGCGTTGCGCCAATCGGCCGACGGGTCGCCGAGCGGGCGGCCGGCGCCGTCGGTGGTGCCGTCGGCGGTCTTGCAGGCGACCTCGGCGCGGCCGTCGCCATCCAGATCGTACACCAGGATCTGGGTGTAGTGCGCGCCCTCGCGGATGTTGCGGCCGAGGTTGATCGTCCAGAGCAGGGTGCCGTCGAGCCGGTAGGCCTGGAGGATGGTTTCGCCGGTGAGGCCGGGGCGGGAGTTGTCCTGCGGGTTCTGCTCCTGCTTCAGCACGATCTCGTACTCGCCATCGCCGTCGAGGTCGCCCGCGGAGGCGTCGCCGGGCGTGTACCCCGCGGGGGTCCGGAGCGGAAGCGAGAGGTACGGCAGCGGGACGGCGGAGGCGGCGAGCGTGAACGGGGCGCTCGCGGCGAGTTCGCGCCCGTCGACGACCGGGCGCACGAAATACCCGGTGGTGCGCTCGAGCCGCGCCGTGGTGTCGGTGAACCAGGTCGCGCCGCCGAGCGGGGCGTCGTTGAGCAGCACGGTGCCGGGGAGGGCATCGGCACGGGAGCCGAACGGTCCGGCCTCGGTGGCCGCGCCCGGCGCGGTGGTGCGGTAGAGGTTGAAGGCGACGTGCTCCGGGTCGGTCGCCAGGAGGCGCCAGGAAACGAATACGGAGCCGTCGGGCTGCTGGAGCGCGA
>JAEZSJ010000200.1 GCA_023443985.1 Verrucomicrobiota bacterium
ATGCAAGGTCGCCGAGTCGCTGCCCGGTGTAGAGACCGCCGAGGATCAGTCCCTCCCACTCGCCCTTGGCGACACTGAGGATGGATTTCAGCTCGGCCTCGGTGAACGGGCGGCGTTCCGAGGCGCTCGCATCCTTGCGATCATCCAGCGTTCGCACACTGGACCCGGGATTGTCCAGACGGAGTCCGTCCGCCACGGCCTGGCGGAACGCCGTCCGCAAGATCTTCAGATCGGTGTTGGCCGTCGACACCGTCAGCGCCGCGGCCGTCTTGTCGCGCAGTTCGGCCAGGTCGCGTTTGTGGATATAGGCGATGTCCCGATCAGCCCGATCACCCAAGAAGGCGATGAGCTTCTTGACGGCACTCTCGTAGCGCAGGAAGGAGCCGTTGCTCAGTTCGTTCTTTTTCGAGGCGAGCCAATCGGTGAAGAACTTCCGGGTCGTGCAGTGGTAGAGCTGCTCGCCGTGGATCTGCTCGTAGATGTCGGAGACGACCTTTCGGGCCTGAGCCTCGGTGAGCTTCATCCTGTACGCGGCCTCGAACTTCTGCGCCATGACGAGTGCCTTGCTCCGGTCGGTGAGCTTGGTGGAGCGCTTCAGCTGGCGACCGTTTTCATCGGTGTAGCAGGCGGTCCAAAACTGACTCTTCGGGTGTTTCCAGAGCGAGGCCATGGGTAAGAATGACAGTAAGAATGACGCTGAGTTTCTACGAGGGCGTGTATTCTGCAACTCGTTTTCTGTCAGCACAAGTCATTTTCTTTCAATGGCTTATGTCGAGACCGGGGTTCGAATCCCCGTGGGGACGCCAACTTAAAAAGCCGCTAATCATCAATGGTGGGTTAGGCATAAGCGGAACGCTTTAGCCTAACTCACGCATGGCAGCGTTTAGCCTAAAGTATGCGTCCGCCCGGGTGCCTTCTACCGGTGGTGTGGTGGATCGGGTAGAGTGGATGGATGCGAAGCATCAGCACGGAAGTGGTGGACAGTGGGCCGAAACGGGACAGCCGAGGGCGGCGAGTGAGCGACCAAGCGCGGCGCGCGGAGTTGCTGGCGGCGTATGACCGCAGCGGACTAACCCAGAAGGCGTTTGCGCAGCGCGAGGGCGTGAACGTCCACACGTTCGTCTCGTGGTTGCAGCAACGGCGACGCGCGCTCGCCGCGACAGCGATGTCGCCAGCGGTACAGTTCGCAGAGTTGCCGTGGAGCGGTGCGCGACCGGCCGGACTGGAGGTCGTGCTGCCCGATGGCGCGACAGTGCGTGGCGCGGTCGCCGCCGAGGTGGCGGCGGTGGTGCGGCTGCTGCGGAGCTGATCGCGATGCTCACTTTTCCCCACGCGCTCAAAATCTACCTGGCCGTCGAGCCGGTGGACATGCGAGCGCAGTTCAACGGTCTGTGGGCGCACGCCGAGCAGAAGCTGCGCGAGGACCCCCGCGGCGGCGCGCTGTTCGCGTTCACCAACAAGGACCGCAACCGCCTCAAACTGCTCTACTGGGACGGTAGCACCGGCTGAAGTAGCCGCCCGAGTGTATCCCAAGCCTCGGCGGGGGCCGGACCAGTCCAGTGCCGACCGCGCCAGTTTCGCCGAGCAGCTTACTCGACTGGTTGGGCCCAAGCCACGCCCCGCCGATTGCATGATCAGCCCCCGCCTGGCCATGGCGCTGGATCGGGCACTGGGCCTGCCAAACGCCTTCTGTCTGTTGATTGCCGCTCTTGATGACGCGATCCACGCCACAGAAGTCGAATCACGGTTTCTCGAGAAGATTCAGCCTCCCGACCGTCCTATTGACCTCGCGTGCAGTTACGCGGTTTTGGTCCAGCTCGGCACCGGCCGAAGTCTTGCGTTTGTCGACGGCCGTCTGCCCGCAGGAGCCACGTCATTCCCTGATGACACCCGCTCCCTCGCCGCAGCAACCACGCGAACAGCACCTCGCCAGCCTACCGCAGGCATCGCGACGCGACGACAGACCAAGAGCATCTCAGTCCCGCGCGCGAAGTGATCGTTATGTCGCAAAGAAAGAGATCCAATGCCAAGCGTGCCACGAAGAAAGCCGCATCCAGAAGTCGTACGGCCGCACCGAGTGAGGACACGGACATCCTCGCCCTCTGCTCCGGCGGAGGGGCATCGTTGATGCTTGGCTCGACAAAGAGAGCTCCACTTGCGGTGGGGACAACGGCCGATCCTGAATACCAAGACACTGCCGCGGAAATCGCAGCGATACGACAACTCCCGGGACCGGACCAAGCGCGGCGCCATTGCTCGCCGCAACCGCCCGCCCAAGGCGGTTGCACAGCGACAACCCGCAACCAAAGAGTTCCTTAGCGCTTACGTTCGCGTCATTTATGGAATCTACCAATCCACACATGGCACGTAATTGCCTACGTGGAAGTGCGCATGGCAAAGATTCGGTCGCAAGAGTCGGCTGAGGTTCCAGTTCTTCGGCATCGTTTTGGCCGAAATGGCTGAAGATTATGCCCAACCCACCAATCAATGATTAGCGGCTTTTTGCTTTTCCGAGAAAGCCAAAGTTACAGTCCAAGTTACGATAATCCGCCTAGGTAAGTGATAATCCAGCGATGCCGTGGATCGATGTTCAGTAACGTCATGGCGCCACGGATCCGATCAGCCACTCGTCAGCACACCACGCGAGTCGCGGGCATGGTTGCATTTGGCGCCGGAGGAACCGGTGCGGGGCCGGCGTGCGTCCGCATCCACCCTCCCACGTCGCACCGGACGACAAGCACCGCCGGCCCCCGTCCCACCGGCGCCCAGAGCGGGGCCGCACCGCTGCACTAGCTGATAGTACTAGTGGCACCCAGCCGGTCGATTCCTTGATCCAAGGGAGGCGAACTCCGTTGCTAAGCGGCACTCGCCCTGCGCAACCCCCCGACCGCAGGCGAGAGTGTCAGCATCCACCTCCGGATCCCCCGAAGGTGCGCAACCCCCAACTACACAGGCTATGACGAAGATGAAAAACCGCGTCGCGGCAGTCGCTGCGATGCTTTCGCCCGTGCTCCTTGCACAAACGACACCGGCGAACCCGACCCCGGCCTCCACTGGGTCGAACACGGCAGAGGACGAAGTTATCGTGCTCAGCCCGTTCGAAGTCAGCGCGACCGCGACGAGCGGATACGCCGCATCGACAACCCTGGCGGGCAACCGCCTCAACACCGAACTGCGCGACATCGGTAGTGCGGTGAGCGTCGTGACCGGCGAGTTCCTCAAGGACGTTGGCGCCACCGACAACCGGACGTTGCTGCAATACACGACGAGTTCCGAAGTCGGCGGCAGCTACGGCAACTTCGGCGGCACCGGCGACGGCGCAGTGCTCGACGAGTCGCCCAAGTTCATCAGCCCGAACACCAACACCCGTGTTCGCGGTCTGGCGGCAGCGGACAACACCCGCGACTTCTTCATGACCAGCATTCCGTGGGATGGATACGCCGTCGACGGCGTCGACCTCCAGCGTGGTGCGAACTCGATCCTGTTCGGCATGGGCAGCCCCGCGGGCATCATCAACACCCGCTCGAAGCAGGCGATGTTCACCAATGCCAACGAGGCTTCCTTCCGCATCGGCAGCTACGGAGCCAACCGGCAGACGGTCGACTTCAACCGCGTGCTGATCGAGAACCAGTTGGCCTTCCGCATGGCGGCGCTGCGCAACGACGACCAGTTCAAGCAGGAGCCGGCATTCTCGAAGGACGAGCGCCTCTACGGCGCCCTCCGCTACGAGCCGGCCTTCCTCAAGAAGCACGGCATGCGCACGATCGTGAAAGCCAACTACGAGGTCGGCCGCGTGCGCTCGAACAACCCGCGCACCCTGCCCCCGATCGACATGATCACCCCGTGGTTCCTCACCGGCACCTACGCGGGCAAGGATGTCGAGGGCAACCCGACCACCTACGCGAATCTCAACCGCGCGACCTTCATCCCGCTCGCGCTGGTCGACGACAACACGCCCCGTGAGAACCACGGCCAGATCCGCCAGAAGTACAACGGCCCGTCGATCCCGGCCGGGGTGCTTCCGTACTACCCGAATGGCATCAACGGTGGCGCGCCGAATCCCTCGTACAATCCGTGGGTCGGCAACTTCGCCCAGCAGTTCGGTGGCCCGATGGTGTTCTTCCAGAACGACTCCGCCACCCCCGCGCAGATGCAGGTGTTCGAGCCCCGGCAGGAATACGCGGGCGGCCTGAACTCCGCTGGCGGTTTCGACAGCCGGATCGACGGCCAGCGCTGGCAGCGTCCGGGCTCGATCGCCCCCTACGCCTCGTATGCCCGCAATGCGGGCCTTCCGTTCTCGAGCTCCGGTGTGTACAAGGACATGTCCATCACCGACTCGTCGATCTTCGACTTCTACAATCAGCAGCTCGACGGTCCGAACAAGAAGGAGTGGCAGGACTTCCGCGCCTACAACATCAGCGTCGCCCAGACGTTCTTCGACGACCAGATCGGCTTCGAGCTCTCCTACAACAACGAGCTCTACAAGAACGGTCGCCTCAGCCTGCTCTCGGGCGAACGCCAGGCCATCTACGTCGACATCAACAAGGTCTACGCCGACGGTTCCCCGGAAGGCCTGAATGGCGAGCCCTACGCCGACGGCACCCCGAATCCGAACGTCGGCAAGGCGTTCATCTCCGACAACGGCCAGGGCAACAACAGCTCCTACCTGTCGAAGAAGGAGAACAAGCGCGCCACCGTCTTCGCCACCCAGGACTTCGAGAAGTTCGGCAAGAACTGGTTCACGAAGTTCCTCGGCAAGCACACCGTGACCGGCCTGTTCGCCTCGGACGAGGACAAGACCGACAGCCGTTCGTGGATCCGCTACACCGCCGATGATGCGTTCGCCGAGTCGATCCGCACCGGTTCGGTGTACAAGATCAACGCGAACGAAGTCGTGCCCAACACCGTCATCTATCTCGGGCCCTCCCTGATCGATCGGACGACGGCTTCCGGCGCCTACCTGCCGAACCCGAAAGAGCACGCGGTGGCCCAGTCCGGCAACCTGCGTACCTTCGTCGGTCGGTGGAACAAGCCGACGGACCCGACGGACCCGAACTACGTCAACCCGGCCGCGCCGTGGACCGATGGGTACTACCCGGACATCGCTCCGTGGAACGATCCCACCTCCAAGGATTACGCCAAGGCGCACCTGACGCAGTCTGAGAATCCGGCCAACTACGTCGGCTGGTCCGACGTCCCGCTCACCTGGACCGACTCCGAGTCCTCCAAGGAAGCTCGCCGCCACAACACCACCGCTGCCCGTCTGGCTCGCTCCCGCGTGTCCTCCAGCGCCTTCGTGTGGCAGGGCAAGTTCCTCGACAACGCCATCGTCGGCACTTGGGGCGTCCGTCGTGACATCGCCAAGTCGTGGACGATGTCGAACGACTCGAACAACAGCTCTTGGTCCGCCGAAGACGGGAGCCGCACGGTCCAACTCGCCAACGCCCGTGGTGTCCTCAACTGGGATCCCTACGTGCTGGAGAACCACGAGATCCTCGACAACCCGAACTCGCTCACGAAGTTCAACCGGCTGCAAGTCACCTCGCACAGCTGGATGGTCGTCGGCCACTTGATGGATTTCCCCGGCCTGAAGAAGCTCCTCGATCGGAGCCCGGTGCAGGTGAGCTTGTTCTACAGCAAGTCGTCGAACTTCCAGCCGGCCGCCTCTCGCGTGGACATCTACGGCCACGCGCTGCCGCCGCCGACCGGTGCGACGACCGACAAGGGCATCCTGCTCGAGACCCGCGACGGCAAGTACTCGCTGAAGATCAACCGCTACGAGACGACCTCGTCCAACGTCGGCAACGATACGCTCGCCGGCAACATGTGGTTCATCGGTGCCTCGCAGACCTGGTCCGGCAACTGGGCCAACCAGTTCGAAAACAACTGGACCGGTTGGACCCCCGGCACCGCGGCCAACCCCGCGGATCCGTTCTACAACCAGTACAACTACGAGCCCGCCCAGCGTGAGCGTGACATGGCGGCCGCCCAAGGTCTCACCGGCGATGCCGCGAACACCGAGGCGTGGCGCTTGGCTGCACTGCGTGAGGCTTCGGCTGTTGCCGCGTGGCGCACTTGGCAGGCCAGCGTGAACCCCGACTTCTACAAGGCGTGGGGCATCGACCTGCAGTCGCCGTTCACAAACGGTTCCCCGATCGGCGCGTCCAACCCGGCCGGCGTGACCGTGACCGAGGATAGCATCTCCAAGGGCTACGAGGTCGAGTTCAACGCTCAGATCACCAAGAACTGGCGCCTGACGTTCAACGGTTCCAAGACCACCGCGGTGCGCAACAACATCGGCGGCGAGGCGCTCTCGGACTTCGTCTCCAAGTACGAAGAAGCCCTCAACAAGGGCGTCGGCAGCGCCGGTGATCTCCGCATCTGGTGGGGCGGCGCGGGCAACGAGACCACGTTGTTCCAGTGGAATCAGAACTTCGGTTCGACCTACCACATGCTCAAGCTCCAGGAAGGCACCAACGTCCCCGAGCTGCGCAAGTGGCGGTTCAACCTCATCACCAACTATGACTTCGATTCCGGTTTCCTGAACGGATTCAACGTCGGTGGTGGTGTGCGCTACGAGTCCGCGATCGTCATTGGCTATCCGGTCATCTCCGCCTCCGGCACCACGGTGACCTATGATCTCGCCAATCCGTACAAGGACGACGCCGCGTACAACTTCGACTTCTGGGTCGGCTACCGCCGCAAGATCTGGAAGGACATCGACTGGAGCATCCAGCTGAACGTCCGCAATGCGTTCGTCGGCAACGAGCTCATCCCGATCACGACCCAGCCCGACGGCACTCCGGCCGGCTATCGTATCCGCCCGCCGCAGACCTGGCAGCTGACGAACACGTTCCGCTTCTAAGGTTGATCGCAGTCTAGTTGTTTTGGGTTTTAGCTCGAGTGGCGGACCGATTCCGGTCCGCCACTCTTTTTTTTTCGCCGGCCTCCACCGCCGGCCGCGGCGGAGTAGATACCGAATACGGGAGAGAAACCCGAGGCAGGCGCCCGACGGTCCGGAACCGACGCGGCTTCACAACGCTCCCCTGCGCGAGCTGGCGATCATCGGCAGGCGCCCGGCACGCAGCTTCCGCCACAGCGCGGTGCCCGCGGCACGCATGACAGGACGGGTACGCTGTTCAGCCGTCTCCTCCGATGCCCTGCGGCACCGCGCAGGCGTTCCCGGCTCCAGGTCGAGGTGAACCGACGGACAGACGCACTCCCGCCGCGAGCGCCCGACAACGCGCCGTGCGTCGGCGCGGCGGCAATCGACCAAGAGTCGTCATTGGAGTCGCGGCAGAGCGACTCCGCAGGCGAAGGCATCTGTCGGCAGCAGCCGACGCGGCGGTGGCGCGAGACTCAGCGAAACAGGCGCTGGGCGAAATGGTGGAGGTTGCTGCCCCAGGTCTCGCCGTCGTGTCCGTGGTCGTCGACGTTCCAGAGGTGCGGCACATCGTGCGCCTTGGCGTAGCGGTGCACCGCCTGCGAGAAGTTGATCAGGCCGTCCCTGTTGCCGCAGGAGATGTAGAGGAGCTTGAGCTGCCTCGCCGCGGCGGCGGGATCCGGGAGCAGTTCGGCCGGTGGCTTGGTGTTGGGTGCCGCGGAGAAGGCGCCGACCCAGGCGAACGTGTCGAGGTGCCCGAGGCCGAAGTTGAACGTCTGCCCGCCGCCCATCGACAGGCCGGCGAGGGCGCGGTGCTCGCGATCGGTGAACACGGAATACTTCGCCTCGATCGCGGGGATGAGGCAGTCGAGCAGGTCGCCCTCGAACTTCGCGAATCCGGCGGCCTTCGCCGGCTCGAATGGATTTCCGATCGCGCGGTCGTCGGGGATGGCGCGGCCGTTGGGCAGCACGACGATCATCGGCACGGCCTTTCCGTCGGCGATGAGGTTGTCGAGGATGACATCGGCCTTCACGTAGCCGGTCCATTCGTGCGGATCTCCGCCGATGCCGTGGAGGAGGTACAGCACCGGGTACTTCGTCGCCGGCGTGTAGCCCGCGGGCAGATAGACGTTGGCCCTGCGCCGGGTGCCGGTGACGGTCGAGTCATACTCGAACGCCTCGATCCGGCCGCGGGCGATGTCGGCCCGCGGCGTGCGGTAGCCTTCGGGCGGCTCGGGGAGCGCGCGCACATCGTCGGCCGCGAGCTCGATCGGGCGGGCGAAGTTGGCCTGCGCGCGATCGGCCGAGACTTGTTCCGGATGCTCCTGCGCCGAGGCGGGCCCGGATGCGAGCAGGCCGAGGGCGAGAAGAGGGAGGGGCGCAGCGATCGTCTTCATGAAGTTGTGGCGGTGGTCAGCCTGCGAAGGTTGCTCACTTGAAGTAGAGCTGAAGGGTCTCGGTGAGGTAGTGGCGGGCATTCATCCAGGTGTGGCCGCCGCCGGTGATGAGTTTCTGGTGCTGGACCTTGCGCTCGGCGAGGAGGTCGATGAATGCCGAGGCCTGCGGGTAGAGGAAGTCGTCCTTGCCCACGCCGAGCCAGAGGAGCCTGAGCCGACGGTTGGTGGTGGCGGCGTCGGTGGAGAGGGACGGGAGGTGCAGGTCGATGACCTCCGGGGTGAGGTAGGCGCTGTAGGAGCCGACCCAAGCGAAGGTGTCGAGATGGCTGAACGCGGTGAAGAGCGACTGTCCCCCACCCCGGGAGAAGCCGGCGATGGCGCGGCTCTCGCGGTCGGGGATGGCGCGGAGGTTGGTCTCCACGTAGGGCACGATCTCGGCGAGCAATTCGTCGCCAAAGGCCTTGTACATCGCGGCAACCTCCGGTGTCCACGGGCGCGGCATGCCCATGAGCATGTTGCCATAGGGCATCACGACGATCATCGGCACGGCGCGTTTCTGCGCGATCAGGTTGTCGAGGATGAAGTTCACCCGGCCGACGCGGAACCACGTCTCCTCGGTGTCGGTCGTCCCGCTCACGAGGTACAGCACCGGATACCGCTCGGCGCCGGCACGGTAACCCGGCGGCGTGTAGATGACGAGCGGCCGGGGGCAGCCGAGCGCCTTCGAATGATAGAACGCGTAGCTCACCTCACCATGGGGCACGTCCTGCACGGAGCGCAGCGACGGCCCGGGATCGGGGATGTCGAGCAGGCTCGCCTTGAACCCTTCGTTGGGGAAAATGTATTGATTTCCAGGATCGGCTACGCCCACGCCGTCGACGACGAAGTTGTAGGGATAGAGGTCCGGCGCGACCGGGCCGACGGTGGCGCTCCACACGCCGGACTCGTC
>JAEZSJ010000302.1 GCA_023443985.1 Verrucomicrobiota bacterium
TCACCGAAGGCGCGCCCGACCCGCACGAGATCCTCGAGATCCTCGGGCCGGCCGAGCTCTACAACTTCCTCATCAACCAGGTGCAGGAGGTGTACCGTCTCCAGGGCGTCACCATCAACGACAAGCACATCGAGGTCATCATCCGGCAGATGCTCCGCAAGGTCCGCATCACCGATCCGGGTGACTCCGAGTGGTTCTGGGGCGAGCAGATCGACCGCGGCGCGTTCATCCGCGAGAACCGGCGCATCACCGAGGCCGGCGGCAAGCCCGCCGAAGGCGAGCCGATCCTCCTCGGCATCACCAAGGCCTCGCTCGAGACCGAGAGCTTCATCTCGGCCGCGTCGTTCCAGGAGACCACCCGCGTCCTCACCGATGCCTCGACGCTCGGCAAGGTCGACGGCCTCAAGGGCTTCAAGGAGAACGTCATCATGGGCCATCTCATCCCGGCCGGCACGGGCCTGCCGATGTTCAAGAAGCTCCGCATCTCCCTGCCGTTCGGTGGTGAGATCCCTGAGGGCGAAGTCGCGGCTCCCGCCGCCGACGAGGCCAGCTGATCTCGTCTCCAACTTCCGCGGGCGTCGCCGTCCGCGGTCCCGAACAACCCCGGCCTCACCGCCGGGGTTGTTTGTTTACACCGTGTCCGACCGACCTGCCTCGGCCAGTCGCCACCGCCGCGTGCGATGGTGGCGGCGGAGTTGTCGCCGCGGCGAAGATGGTTATGACCCGGACATGAACCGACGCGCCTTCCTCCAGCGCTCCACGCTCGCCGTGGCGGCCAGCGTACTTGTTGCGCAACGCACCCGCGCCCAGGCGCCGGTGGCGGCCCCCGCGACCCAGCCACCGCCGACCGTGGCGTCGAAGGTGCGGTTCACCCCGGTGCGCGAAAATGTTGGATACGCGACGGGCCGCGGCGGCACGATCGGCTGGCTGGCCGACCCGCAGGCGCTCGTCGCCGTCGACGCGCAGTTTCCCGAGACCGCCCAGCAGTTCATCGACGGGTTGCCGGGCCGCGGCGGCCGCGAGTTCGACCACCTCATCAACACGCACCACCACGGCGACCACACTGCGGGCAACGGTGTCTTCCGTCCGGTGACCCGCGCGATCGTCGCCCACGCCAACGTGCCGGCGTTGCAACGCGGTCGCGCGAAGGCGCCCGGCGCGGAGACCGTCGCCGACACCACGTTCACCGACCAGTGGCGCCGCGACCTCGGCCGCGAGACGGTCGCCGCCCGCCACTTCGGCCCGGCGCACACGGGGGGCGACATCGTGGTCCATTTCGAGAAGGCCAACGTCGTGCACGTAGGCGATCTGGTCTTCAACCGCGTCTATCCGGTGATCGACCGCCCGGGCGGCGCGAGCATCGCGGGCTGGATCGCGGTGTTGGAAGCGCTGCGGAGAACGTACCCGGCGGACGCGCTCTACCTCTTCGGGCACGGCAGCGCGCGGTTCGGCGTGACCGGCACCGCCGCCGATCTCGACGTCATGCGTGATTTCCTCACCGCCCTGCTCGCCCACACGCAGCGAGAGATTCAAGCCGGGAAGACCCGCGACGAGATCGCCGCGCTCGCCGAGTTCCCGGGTTTTCCGGACCACCTCCCCGCGCCGGGAAGCCCGAGCCGGCTGCCGACGGATCTGGGCGTGGCGTACGACGAGTTGACCGGGGCGCGTTGAGCTTGGTCGAATCCCCGCCCACGCGGGAGCCCGGCCACGGCACGCGCAACCGGGCACACGCCGCCGAATGATCCGGAGTGTCGAAGAAATAGATACGAATCGCGGCGACAACACCCCGGCGATGACGGCATCGAGCCGTGTCGCGACGAGACCCACGACGTACACGCGCGGCCCCGGGCGTGCCAAGGGGGCCGCGAGCAGATGCGGGAACCGCCCCGGTCCAAACGAAAAGGCAGCCGGACGCCCGGCTGCCTGGTTCCAACACTCGACTCGATGCGCACCCTCCCGGACATGCCGGCGGTGCACGCCGCGCGGGCCGAGTCTCGCCGCGGCGGCACTACTGGGCTTTGCGGATCTGGATCTCGCCGTTCATCGTCGTGGCGCGGACCTCGACCCCGCCGCCGTTGAGGAGTCCGGTCACGACCTGTCCGCCGAAGGCGGGGAACGTCGGCATATGCGGCGCACGCGGGGGTTTGGGCGGCTTGGGCGCGTCGGGGGCCTTCGTGTCGTTCGCCGCCGCCGCGGCGGGGGTGGTGTCCTCGTGCGGTGCCGGCGCGGGCGGGGGATTGCCGAAGGCCTCGGGCACGAAGGAACGCGCGACCTCGAGGGCGGCGCGGGCCGCCTCGACTCCGACGCGGATGCCGCCCGCGCCCGGGAACTCGCTTGATCCCTTCTCGGTGGTGGTGGCGAAGATCTCCTCCTCGAGGTCGGTGGCCACGGTCCCGTTCTGCGCCCGCAGGCGGAAGGTCGCCTGCGCGGAGGACGGCACGTACAGCGCGATCTTGCCGTTCATCGAGGAGAACGCGTGGGCCTTGCCCGCCGGCAGCGCGGCGTAGCGGGCGGTGATCTCGCCGTTCATGGTATCGACAGCAGCGTTACCGCTGATGTTCTCCAGGGTCACCGTGCCGCTAAGGTTGCTGATCTCGATGTCGCCGGAGACATCGCGCACCTCGGCGGCGCCATTGATCGCGAGCTTGATCGCGACTGCGGTGTCGCGCGGCACCGTGATCTCGAAGTCGCTGCCGCCGCGGAACAGGGCGTCCGAGTCCTGCGTCACGTGGACGACGTTGTCGCGCTCGGTCACGTTGAACGTGCCGGCCCCGGCGATCACGCGCAGGCCGTCCGCGCGGCGGGTGGCGGCGGGCTCCTGGTCGTTGCTGGATTTGATGGAGACCTCGCGCACATCGGCACCGACGACCTTCACGTGGCCGCTCGTGGCGTCGACCCGGAGGGTGTGTGGTGCGTCGGGTTTGCTGAAGGCGACGGTCTTTTCCCCGGCGGTGGCGGCGGGCGGCATCGCCGCGGCGAGGACGGCGGCGAGCGGAAGGAGACGAAGGAGGGTTTTCATGGGAGGAGGGAGCGACTGGGGCGGTTGGCGTTCAGAGGAGCCGGGCGAGGCCGCTGGTGGCGGCGGCGCGCACGGTGGAGTTGGCGGCGGGATCACGGGCGAGGGTCGCGAACTGCTCCTGCGCTTCCGTGGCGCGCGCCGTGGCGAGGAAGTCGATCATCGCGACCTGCACGATCGGCGACTCCTCGCGGGTGAGCGCGGCGAGCACACCGGCGCGCACGGCGGCCCGCCGGGAATGCGGATAGAGGCCTTCGAGCGCGGAGAGCCGGACGTTGACGTTCGGATCGAGGGAGACCGCGCTGAGGAGCTTCGCGACGCCGACGGAGTTGGCCGTGTCGGTCGTGAGCATGGCGTGCACACGCTCCGGGGCGGACTCGCGTTCGAGCGCGGTGTACGCGACAAGCCGCGTGACGGCGTCCACCTGCTGGCGGAGCGCCGCGAGGTCGGCCTCGCGCTCGCGCCGTGTCTGTATCCAAAGTGTGGCGAGAGCGCCGCAGGCGACGAGTGCGGCGACCGCCGCCGCTTGGGCGAACGGGTTGGCCGGCATCCATTCGGACCACAGGCGGGCGAAGCCGCGGCGCACGGGGGCGAACACGCCGGGTTCGCGCCGGGCGGCGAGGTGGGTGTCGAGCATCGCGTAGAAGTTGCGGGCGAGGTTGGCGGAGGGTTCGGGCGCGGGCAGTGCCGCGAGCTTGCGGTCGAGCCCCTGGAAATCGGCCCAGGCGCGCTGACAGGTGAGGCAAGTGCGGAGGTGCTCGCCGAGCGCCCGGGCGCGCTCGGGGCTGAGGCGGTTGGCGCGGTATTCGAGGAAGTCCTCCTGGAAGGAATCGCAGCTCATGATGGGTGGAGACGCGGCGGTTGAGGTGGGGTCAGGCGAGCGGCGTGCGGCGCAGCCGGAGATAGCGGTCGCGCAGCGCGACGAACGCGCGATGCACGCGGACCTTCACGGCGCCGACGGTGGTGTCGAGCAGGTGCGCGATCTCCTCCTGCGAGAGGCCTTGGAACCGGGCGAGCACGAGGAGTTCGCGCTGGTCGGCGGAGAGCTCGCCGAGCGCCCGGTCGAGGAGCGAGAGGTCGTCGGCGACGGTGGCGCGGACGTCGGGTGCGGGTGCCTGGTCGGGCAGGCTTTCCCAGGGTGCTTCCTCCGGATCGGCGGCGAGCGTGGCGCGACCGCGGCGGGAGTTGAAGTGGTCCGCGGCGATTGTCCGCGCGAGGTGGTAGATCCAGGCGGAGAACTTCCCTTCGTCGCGGTAGGTGTGGCGGTATTTGAGAATGCGGTAGAAGACCATCTGGACGAGGTCCTCGCTCGCATCGCGGTCCTGCGTGAGCCGGACAAAGAAGCCGTAGAGCGCGCGATGGTGGCGTTCGAAGAGGTCGCCGAGCTTGCGAAGTTCGCCGGCGCGGACGGCGAGCATCAACTCGTGGTCGGAGGGTTCCATGTGGTCGGCCGCGGGCGCGAGGGCCGCGGGCGGCACGGCGGAGCTTAGGCTGAGATCTGGGGCGTCGGCTATCACGGTTTCCAGGCGACAGGGTCGGTTGTCGCGAAGGAAGAACCGCGGGGCGGGGGAAAGGTTACAGGGATTCTCCCCTTGCGGCAGATGATGCACCGGCGCTTGTGGTCCGGCAGTCGCGTTTCGCCGCCCACTAGCGGCGCCCCACCTGCGGGGCTCTAGATCGCGCCGGCTAGACGACGCAGGTTGTCGCAGACGATCGCGGCGGCGACGGCGGCGTTGAGCGACTCGGCCCGGCCGAAGGACGGAATCGTCACGCGCGCGGTGAGGGCGGCCTTCACGTCGGCGGAGAGCCCGCGACCCTCGCTGCCGACGACGACGATCGCGGCGGCAGGGGCGGCGAATGTGTGCACATCGGCGCCGTCGAGATCCATGCCCAGCACGGGCACGCCGGCGCTGGCGAGCACGGCGGGCAGTTCGACGCGGTGGAGCTCGGCGCGGGCGAGCGAACCCTTGCTGGCATTGACGACCTTCTGCGAGAACGGGTCCGCGCAACCCTCGCCGAGCAGCACGCGGTCGAAACCGTACCAATCGGCGATGCGGATGATGGTGCCGACGTTGCCCGGGTCCTGCACTGCATCGAGCGCGAGGGTGTAGCCGAGGCGCAGTTGCGCGAGGTCGAGCGGCGCCGCCGCGGGGCGCGCGAGCACGGCGAGGATCGACGAGGGCGAGGGGAGATGGCTGATACGGGCCATCTCGGCCTCGGTGGTCTGGTGGAAGGTGTACGGCTCCTCGTGTGCGGAGGCGTCGCGGCTCCATCCGGCCCACGTCGGGGTGACGTAGAGGTCGCCGGAGAAACGGCCGAAATGGATGAACTCGCGCACGGCCTTGTCGCCCTCGACGAGGAAGACGCCCTCGGCGCGGCGGTACCGTTCGTCGTCGCGCAGACGCTGGAGGCGTTTGATCTCGGCGGAGGGGAGCATCGCGGCGAGCGAAGCGCGCCGGCGGGGGTTTGGCGAGCGCGGGCTTGCGCGTCGCCGCGCGCCGGCCCCAACTCGGTCCATGAGCCATACGCCGCTTCGTTGGGGGATCCTCGGCACCGGGACGATCGCGCACACCTTCGCGCGGGCGTTGGCGGAGACCACCACCGGCCGCCTGGTCGCGGTGGGCAGCCGCGGGCGCGAGGCGGCGGCGCGCTTCGCGGCGGAGTTCGGCGCGGTGCGGCCGCACGACGGCTACGCTGCGCTGCTCGCCGACACCGAAGTGGAGGCGGTCTACATCGCCACGCCGCATCCGGCGCACGCCGAGTGGGCGATCGCCGCGGCGCGGGCGGGCAAGCACGTGCTCTGCGAGAAGCCGCTGACGTTGAATCTTGGCGACAGCGGACGCGTGATCGCCGCGGCGCGGGAGAACGGGGTGACGTTGATGGAGGGATTCATGTACCGCTGCCATCCGCAGACGGCGCGGCTGGTGGAGCTTGTGCGCGATGGCGCGCTCGGCCGGCTCGGGCTGGTGCAGGCGGCGTTCGGCTTCCACTGCGACTACCAGCCGGGGCATCGGTTGTTCGCGAACGCGCTCGGCGGCGGTGGCATCCTCGACGTTGGCGGTTATCCGGTTTCGATGGCACGGTTGCTCGCCGGCGCGGCGCAGGGACGCGCGTTCTCCGATCCGGTGGAAGTGGCCGGCGCGGCACACCTGCATCCGGACGAGGGCGTCGACCTCCATGCGGCGGCGACACTGCGCTTCGGCGACGGCGTCGTCGCCCAGGTGGCCTGCGGCGTGTCGCTCGAGCTGGAAAACGTGGTGCGCGTGCACGGCTCCGCGGGGTGGCTGCTGGTGCCGGAGCCCTGGTTTGCCGGGAGTGCGGGAGGGGCGACCCGGCTGGTGCTGCATCGCCGGGGGCGCGATCCCGAGACGATCATGGTGCCCGCGGCGCAGGGATTGTACGCGTATGAGGCGGATGAATTCGCGGCGGCGGTGCGCGCCGGGAGGGCCGAGGTCGCGGCCATGTCATGGTCCGACACGCTCGGCAACATGGCCGTGCTCGACTCGTGGCGCGCGGCGGCGGGGGTGGTGTATCGCGGCCAGGCGGGCTGAGCCCTCCGGCGGGTGCTCGTGTTCGCGACCCAATGACACAGAAAACCCCGCCGGACGGCCGGCGGGGTCGGAGTGGGTTTGCGGGGAAAGGTCGTTCAGGCGCCCGGCTGGCCGGCGACCGCGTCCTCGGCCATCAGCACGAGCAGATACCAGCCGAGGATGACCAGGTAGCCGCTCTCCTGATGGGCGGCGGCCTTGAGCTCGATGGTGAGCTGCGCGCCCAGCTTGAGGCTGGCCTGGTCGGGCTTGATCGTCATGAGGCGATCGCCCTCCGTATCGAAAAAGGCCCACGCATTCTGCCAGAAGTTCACGCAGCGCCACGTGTAGCGTTGGTCACCCATCGCCTCGAGGATGCCTTCGCCGGTGTTGCGTGGGCGGAAGACGGCGAAGTCGTAGTCGGAGTTGGGCAGCCGGAGCGTGACCCGGGGATTGAGGAAACCGGCGGCCTTGAAGGACCAGGTGCCGTCGGGCGAGCGGCCGACACCGTTGGTGCCGACGTTCTTGCGCCAACGCAGCGTGGCAACGATCTCCTCGCCGACCACCATTTCGTACTCCTGCCGCAGCTGGCTGGGCTGTCGCCAGAGAGCGGTGCGCCCAGCCAGATCCCGGATGCTGCGCACCGTGCCCGGCGTGGACGCCCCGGCGAACTCGGCCGGAGTGCTGCGGGGCGGCAACCCCAGTCGCAGAGGGGAAGGATACGGATTCGGGTCGGCCATTGTGGGTGGGTTCTCCGCGGTCATGTCTAGCAGCGCGGCCACGGAAACGAAGCGTTCGTTTACGTCGACGTGCACCACGGTCCGGGTTTGACGGAAATTTGACAGGGCACCCGACCCCGGCCGGTGTATTCGACCGATAATGCCAATGGCCGCGCGCAGAGCCCCTACGGGGCGGCGGTCCCATGCTCGAGCTCGGCCAGGATCGCGGCGGCGTTGGACGTGCCGAGGCGGGCGGCGCCGGCCGCGAGGAGTGCCCGGGCGTCGGCGAGCGTCTTGATGCCGCCGCTGGCCTTGAGCCGGATGCTACCGGTGCGGGCCGCCGCCCACTCGCGGAGGTGTTCCGGGGCGGCTCCGGCCGGGCCGAAGCCGGTGGACGTCTTGATGAAATCGGCGCCGGCGGTTTCGCAGAGGCGAAGGGCGGCCAGCCGTTGCTCGTGGTCGAGGTAGCAGGTCTCCGCGATGATCTTCACGAGCAGGCCGATCCGCTGGGCTTGGGCGGTGAGGACGGCGACGCCCTCGGCGGTGATTGCCGGGTGGCCGTCCCGCAACGCGGCGTAGTTCATCACGATATCGACCTCGTGCGCGCCGGCGGCTCGCGCGGCTTCGATCTCGGCCTGCTGGGCGAGGAGGGAGAACCGGCCGCTCGGGAAGCCGACGACCGTGCCGATGCGCACGCCGGTCCCGGCGAGTTCGCGGGCCGCGAAGGCGACGTTGGCCGGGTAGAGCATCACGCATGCGAAGCGGTGGTGCGCCGCCTGGCGGCAGAGTTCGCCGAGGTCGGCCTGGGAGGCGTCGAGCCGCAGGTTGGTGGAGTCGAGGGTGGCGGCGAGTTCGGCCGGGGTCATGCGCCCGCAGGCTGGTGCGCGGAGCGAGCCGGCTCAAGCGCGGGGTGCGGCGACCGCCCATCCCCGCGCCGCAACCGCCGGAATAAAACATGGCGCGCCGGAGGACCCGTTCGCTAGCCTCCCGTCGATGTCGTCCGTCGTGCCGCCCACCGAGCGAACCGCCTCGCGAAATGCGCGCCTCTACGTCGCGTGCCAGGCGGCGGGGTGGGGCGGCTGGACGTTGCTCTACATCTGCCTGTTGTTCGCGCAGGGCGAGGTGCTGGTGAAGGGCGAGGTGATCAACAAGCAGCCTTCGCCGACCGACATCGCGCTGATCGTGGCGGGCAACTGCATCGGTCTGGTGCTGACCCACCTGTACCGGATGCACATCCACCGCCGCGGGTGGGCGCAGCAGTCGCTGCGCGCGCTGGGCCCGCGGATCGGCGTGGCTTCGCTGCTGCTCGGCGTGGCGTGGACCGGGTTGTCGTGGCCGCTGCTGCACCTGTTCGAGGGCCAGGGCGAGCAGACGGTGCAGATCAGCCACGCGACGGTGCTGGTCTACAGCGTGTTCAACGGCACGGTGTTCATGTTCGTCTGGTCGGCATTGTATTTTGGATATCACCTGTTCGAGCGCCACCGGCGCTCGGAGGTGGCGGTCTGGCAGCTGCAGACCACGGCCAAGGAGGCCGAGCTGCGCGCGCTCAAGTCGCAGGTGAATCCGCATTTCATCTTCAACTCCCTCAACTCGCTGCGCGCGCTCATCGACGAGAACCCGGCGCAGGCCCGCGACGCCGTCACCCGACTGGCCAACCTCCTGCGCTATTCGCTGAAGGCGGGCCAGCTCGAGACTGTGCCGCTGGCCGACGAGCTGCAGATCGTCGGCGACTACCTCGCGCTGGAACAGGTGCGCCACGAGGACCGCCTGCGCGTGCGGATCGAGGTGTCGCCCGGGGCGCAGGCCGTGAACGTGCCGCCGATGCTGATGCAGACGCTGGTCGAGAACGCCGTGAAGTACGGCATCGCCCCGCGCCGGGAGGGCGGCGAGATCCGCATCACCGGCCGCTGCACCCGGGACCGGCTCGTGCTGCAGGTCACGAACCCCGGCTCGCTGGATGCGCGCGGCGGTTCCACCGGCCTGGGCCTCCACAACGCCGCGGAGCGCCTTCGTCTCATATTTGGAAGTACAGCGAGCCTGCGTCTGGAGGGGCGGGCCTCCGACCAGGTGGTCGCCACCGTCGAGCTGCCGTTGGGCGGCGCGCAGGTCCCGTCCGCCCCGCGTCCCTTCTCCGCCGTGCCATGAAAGCCCTGATCATCGACGACGAACGCCTCGCCCGAAAGGAGCTCCGCAAACTGCTCGCCGCCCACCCGCAGATCGAGGTGGTCGGGGAGGCCGCCGACGCCGGCGAGGCGCGGCAGGCGATCGCCACGCTCGCGCCCGACCTGCTCTTCCTCGACGTGCAGATGCCGGGCGAGGACGGCTTCGGGCTGCTCGAGACGCTCGAACCGCCGCTGCCGCAGGTGGTCTTCGCGACCGCGTTCGACGAGTTCGCGGTGAAGGCGTTCGAGTTCAACGCGCTCGACTACCTGCTCAAGCCCGTGGACCCCGCCCGCCTCGCCGCTGCGGTGGCGAAGCTCACCGCCGCCCCGGCCGCCGAGGAGGCCGCCGCCGGGACGCCCCGCACCGACCGGCTGCACCCGCACGACAAGGTGTTCGTGCGACAGGGCGAACAGTGTTGGTTCGTGGAGGTGCGCTCGATCCGCCTCCTCGAGAGCGAGGGCAACTACACGCGAGTGCACTTCGACGGCGCGCAACCGCTGCTCTTCCGCTCGCTCAATGCGATGGAGGAACGGCTCGACCAGCGGATGTTCTTCCGCGCGAACCGCCGGCAACTCGTGAACCTCGAGTGGATCGACAAGATCGAGCCATGGTTCAGCGGCGGCCTGCTCGTGCACATCAAGGGCGGCCCGCGCGTCGAACTCTCGCGGCGCCAGGCGCAGTCGTTCCGCGAGCAGATGAGCCTCTGACCCGGCCGGCCATGATCGAGGCCCACGAGCTCACCAAGACATTCCGCGACCGCAGACGCGGAGAGATCCGCGCGGTCGACCGCCTCAGCCTGCGGGCCGAGCCGGGGCGCGTCTACGGCCTGCTCGGGGCGAACGGCGCGGGAAAGACGACCGCCCTGCGGCTGCTCGCGACCCTGCTGCAGCCAACCTCCGGCACCGCGACCGTCGCGGGTTTCGATGTCACGACCGCGCCGGAACGGGTGCGCTCGCAGGTGGGCTTCCTGGCCGCGAGCACGGCCCTCTACGGCCGGCTGACCGCCCGCGAGACGATCGCCTACTTCGGCCGACTCCACGGAATGGGTACGAGGGAGGTCGCCGCCCGCATCGCCCGGCTGTCCGACGAGCTGGAGCTGCACGAGTTCCTCGACCGCCGCTGCGACAAGCTGTCGACCGGCATGAAGCAGCGGACCTCCATTGCGCGAACCCTCGTCCACGACCCCGCGGTGATGATCTTCGACGAGCCCACGCTGGGGCTGGACGTGATGGCCGCGCGGGCGATCGTGCGTTTCGTGCGCGGCTGCCGCGAACGCGGCCGGACCGTGATCTACTCGACGCACGTGATGGCCGAGGCGGAGAAGCTTTGCGACGTGATCGGGATCCTCCACGACGGCCGGCTCGTCGCCGAGGGACCCCTCGAGGCGCTGCGGGCGCGCTACGGGGCGCACGACCTGGAGGACGTCTTCGTGCGGGCGGTGGGTGGTGAAACCGAACGGGGGGCGGACTGAGGCGCCACGGAGGATATGACGATGTTCTGGTCCCAGGTCTGGACGGTGTTCACGAAGGAGCTGCGCGACTCGCTCCGCGACCGGCGCGCGGTCGTGTCGATGTTCGTCGTACCCACATTGGTGATGCCGTTGCTGTTGCTCACCGCCGGCGCGGTGATGGCCAAGATCGTGAAAAAGGCCCAGGACGAGGCCTCCCCGGTGGTGGTCGTGGGCGGGGCGGACTCGCCGGAGCTGCTCGCCGCGCTGCACGCCGACCCCCGGCTGCGGGTCGTCGAGCCGGCCGGGGACTTCCGCCGGATGGTCGCCGACAACCGTGTGCGCGCGGCGGTGGAGATCCCCGTCGGGTTCGCGGCGGCGCTGGCGGGCGGCGAGCCCGCGGAGGTGACGCTCCATTTCAACGAAGGGGATCTGAAGAGCGACATCGGGCTGGGCGAGCTGGAGCGGTTTTTCCGCGAGTTTCGCGACCGCACCGTGGCGGAGCGGCTCGCGGCGCGGGGCCTGGCCCCGACCCTCGTGCGACCCTTCGAGCTGCGGCGCAGCAACGCCGCGCCGGAGAAGAAGGCGGGCAACCTGCTCGGCGGCGTCGTGCCGTACATCATCATCCTGTTGTGCTTCGCCGGCGCCATGTATCCGGCGATCGATCTCACGGCGGGCGAGAAGGAGCGGGGCACGATGGAGACGCTGCTGTGCAGCCCGGTCGACCGCACCGCGCTCGTCCTCGGCAAGTTCTTCACGGTGCTCAGCGCCTCGTTGGCGACGATCGTGTGCACGCTCTTGTCGATGGTCGCGTGCATCCTGATTGGCGGTACGCTGATGCTCGCCGGTCCCGCCGGGGCGACGGCCGGCCCGCGCCTCTCCCTCGATCCCCTCGGCGCGGCGGGGGTCTTCGTCATGGTGCTGCCGATCGCGGTGCTCTTCGCGGCGGTGCTGCTCGCCGTCGCCCTCTGCGCCAAGAGCACGAAGGAGGCGCAGACCTACCTCTCGCCGCTGGCGTTCGTGATCGTGCTTCCCGCGATGATCGGGATGCTGCCGGGCGTGGAACTCGACGCGAAGCTCGCCCTCGTGCCCGTGCTCAACCTCACCCTGGCCTGCAAGGAGCTGCTGACGGGGGTCTGGCATTGGCCGTATCTCGCGCTGATCTTCGGCTCGACCACCTTGTATGCGGTCGCGGCGCTCGCCGGAGCGGTGGCGCTCTTCCGGCGCGAGAGCGTCCTGTTCCGGGCCTGACGCGCGCCACGGCGCCCGGGGTGTTGACGGAGCGCCGGCAGAGGCGGTCGGCCGGAGCCGCCCGGGACGGCAGGGCGGTTTCGGGGCGTTTTCACGGTAAAGACTTCGTGAACATCGACCGGCCTCCCCACGGGGGCGGCTTTTCACAGCGAAATTCTGGGGCGAAATGCCGATGTATGCCTTCCCAGTCCCGGTCGCGCCGAGGCGTCGCCGGTCGGGAAAACCCCGCTTGTCTTGTCCGATCGGCCCCGTTTACCTCCTCACCCACACCACTTTCCCTCCCCGGCCTTGACGAAAAAAATCCTGATCGCCCACAGCAACCCGAAGGCGAAGCGCACCCTGACGCTGCTGCTCGCCGACGCGGGATTCGACGTTCGCGCTGCAACGAAAGCGGCGGAAGCGGTCGAGCTGGCCAAGCACGAACTCTTCGACCTTGCGTTGATCGAGCAGGCGTTGCGCACGCCGGAAGGGGACATGCTCGCGGCAATCCGCGCCGAGCAACCGACGTTGCCCGTTTTCCTGCTGGCCAAGGACCTCGCGCTGCCGGCGATCATCCAGGCGATCCGCTTGGGCGTGGCCGACGTCTTCAACCAGCCGGAGGATTTCAAGGCGATCGTCGAGCGCGCGCACGCGCTGCTCCGGCCCGGCCAGACGTTCAGCGGCGGTGAGGCGCTCGGCGAGATCGAGTCCCTGCCGTCCGCGCCCGCGGGCAAGGGTGGCGGCAAGGCCGCGGGCGGAGAGGCGAGCGCGCTCACGCAGCAGCTCACGGCCCTCAAGGCGGACCTGGCGAAACTTTCGAAGGAGCAGAGCGATCTCGCAGTCGCGACCGAGAGCCTCCGGGCCGAGCGCGAGGCGCTGCAGGGCGAGGTCGATTCGCTTTCGCTGAGCCGCACGCAGGCGCAGAAGGTGGAGGCCGAGACGGCCGCCGCGCGCGCCCAGCTCCAGAAGATCCAGTCCGAGGCGAAACAGGCGCAGCAACAGATCGCCACGCTCGAGGCCGAAAAGGTCGCGATCGAGCAGGAGCGCGCCGCGCTCGCGAAGCAGCAGAGCGAGCTCGCCGCCGGCCGGGGCAAACAGGCGCAGGCCTCCGCGGCCGAGAAGGCCGTCATCGACAAGCGGGTACAGGAGCTCGAGGAGCGCCTCGTCCAGGCCGAGATGGAGACCGCGGCCGCGAAGCAGACCGAGGCCCGCCTCTCCGCCGAGCGGCAGGAGGTCGCCGCCCTGCGCGCGGCCGCCGAGAAGGCGAACGCCGAGGCCGCGCGGCTGAAGACCGATCTCGCCCAGAAGCTGGAGCGGCAGAAGCAGCTCGACTCCGTCGCCGCCGACCTTGCCAAGCGCGAGCAGGCGCTCGCCGAGGAGCGGGCGCAGCTGGCCGACCTGCAGGCGCAGGCCGAGCAGGTCCTCGCCGAGCGGGCGCAGATCGACAAGACCCGGGCGGACCTCGCGACCGCCACCGCGCGCCTCAAGGAGCAGGAGGGGGCGTTCGCCACGAATTCCCGCGGGCTGGAGGAGAAGCGCCGCCAGCTGGCGTCCGAGCGCCAGCAGATCGAGGATGATCGTATCCAGATCGAGGAGCAGCGCGAGGGCATCCGGCTCACCGAGAACACCCTGGCCGAGAAGGAGAAGGCGCTGCGCGCCGAACGCACCGAGCTCGACCTGAAGCTGGCGCGTCTCGAACGTTTGAAGTCGCGGGAGGTCGAGCTCGACCGCCGCGAGAAGCAGCTCGCCGCCGCCGCCGAGAGCGTTGCGACCGAGCAGGCCGAGATCGAGAACCAGCGGCGCGAGCTCGCCGGCCTGCGCGAGGAGCAGGCGCAGGTGCGCGAGCACGCCGCCAAGCTCGAGCGCGACGCCGCCACGCTCGCCGCCAAGCAGAAGGATTTCGCCCGCGCCCAGGGCCAGCTCGAAGGGGAGCGGCAGGGCGTCGCCCGCCAGCAGGAGCTGCTGAAGACCCAGCTCGCGCAGGTGCAGGCCCAGGAGGCCGAGCAGGCCGAGCAGGCCGCCGCCATCGCGGCGGACCAGGCAGCCATCGAGCAGCAGGCGAAGTTCCTCGAGCAGGGGAAGGCCGCGCTCGCCAAACGCGAGACCGAGCTCGCCGAGGCCGCGCAGAAGCTGGAGGCCGACCAGGCCGCACTGGCGAAGACGAAGAGCGAACTCGCGGGCGAGCGGGAGCTCGTCGAGGCGGAGATCGCCAAGCTCGAGGAGCTCAAGCTGCTCAAGCAGCAGCTGGAGAAGACCTCCGAGGCGCTCACCCAGCGCGAGGAGAAGCTGCGTGGCGCCGAAGAACGCCTGGCGCAGGAGCAGGCCCGTTTCGGCGAGATCAAGAACGCCGACGCCAAGATCAAACAGGACAAGTCGGCCCTGGCGTTGCGCGAGGCCGAGCTCTCCGACCGCGAGGCGAAACTCGCCGAGGAGATGACCATCGTCGCCCAGGCGAAGCGCAAGTTCGAGGAGCTGCAGGCCCAGGAGACGGCGCTGCGCGCGAACGAGGCGAAGGTCGCCGAGGAGACCAAGAAACTTTCCCAGCGGTCCAACCAGCTCGCCGCCACCGAGGCCGCGCAGGAGGCCGAACAGCTGCAGCTCAAGGAGGCCCAGGCGAAGCTCTCCAAGGAGCTCGCCGACGCCAAGGCCGCTGCCGAGAAGGCGAATGCCGAGGCCGCGGATCTCGCCGCCCGGAAGGCCAAGCTCGTCGAGCAGCAGAAGGAGTTCGAGCAGGCCAACGCGAGGCTCGCCGCGGATCGTTCGAAGATCGCGCAGGAGGCGGCGGAGCTCGAGGGTGCCCGCACCGAGCAGAAACAGTGGGAGGCCGAGCTCGACGCCGAGGCCAAGCGCCTCGCGGCGGAGGCCCAGAAGCTTGCCGCGGTCGACCAGGCCAAGCGCGAACTCGACCAGGCCCGGGCGCAACACGAGGCCGATCTCGCCGCGGCGCGGGCCGCATTGGAGAAGGAGCGGACCGCTGCCCGCGAGGACTCCGCCCGGATCCAGACCCAGCGCGCCGAACTCGAGGCGCAGAGCGCCGAGCTGCAGGCGTTGGAGCAGCATCTCGCCGGATTGCAGGAGGAGGCCGCCCGCGTCCGGCAGGAGGCCGAGCAGATCACCGCCCAGCAGACCGCGCTGGAGGAACGCGCGGCCCGTCTGAAGTCCTTCGAGGCCGCCGCCCGCAACGAGAAGACTCGTATCACTCAACTGGAGGCGCTGCTGGAGAAGGAGCGCGCCGGGCTGACCGCCGAGCGCGAGCAGCTCTTCCGCCAGATCGAGGAGGAACGGCAGATCGTCGAGCAGGAGCGCAGCGAGCTGCAGGCCGCGCAGACGAAGCACCGGAGCGAGACCATCAAGGTCGAGAGCCTGCGCCGTTCGCTGTCCGACCAACAGTCCGCGCTCGAGAAGCAGTCCGCGATGCTGCGCGCCCAGCGCGAGGAGATTTCCCAGCTCGATTCCACCCTTGCCGAACAACGCGCCGAGATCGAGCAGCAGTCCGCGGAGCTCGCGGCCCGCACGGCGGCGCTCGACCGCGAGCGCGCCGAACTCGGCGCGAGCCGCCCGTCCTCCGCCGCCGACGCCGCGCGTCGGGCCCAGGCGGAACGCGAACTCTCCGCGCTGCGCGCGGAGAAGGACCGGCTCGCCAAGCAGCTCGAGGAGGCCCGCGCCGAGATGGCCGCGGGCGAAGCCGAGCTGCACGCGGTGCTCGACCAGGAACGAAAGGCCGCCGCCGCGGCGAAGGCCGAGCTCGAGGCGGAACGCAAGAAGCCGTCCGGGGCCGCCCCGGCGCCGAGCGAAGCGGAGCTCAAGCAGCTCGAGGAACAGCGCAAACAGCTCAAGGCCCAGGAGAGCCGGCTGAAGGACGAGCAGCGCACGCTCGAGGACGAGCAGGCGAAGCTCAAGGAGAACGCCGAGCAGGTCGAACGCGAGCGCCAGGAGCTCATGCAGGACATCGAGTCCTGGCAGATCCAGGAGGCCAATCTCAAGGGCTACGAGGAGCGGTTGCGCAAGCAGCAGACGCAGTTGGAGAGCGAGAAGGTGGCGTTGCAGAAACGCGCGGCCGCCGCCCCCGCCGCCGCCGCGGCGGGCGAGGAAAAGCTCCGCTCCGGCTGGGACCAGCTCAACAAGGCCACCGCCGCATTCGAGGCGGAACGCAAGAATTTCGAGAATGAGATGCTCGCCCTGCAGGAGCAGGGGCGGATGCTCAAGCAGCAGGAGGACCGCATCCGCGCGCAGGCGGCGAAGCTCGAGGTCGACCAGAAGAAGTTCCAGGACATGCTCGCACAGCTCGCCGACGGCGAAGCGGCGACCGCTGGGAGCGGCGAACAGAAGAGCGCCAAGGGCATCTTCAAGTTCGGCAAGAAGTAGGGGCTGCGGCGCCTTGAACGCGCATGACGGCGGTCCCGATCGGGCCGGCGTCGCGCCGTGCTCCACCTCCCATTCGGAAATCGGGCCGGCGTGACGGAGGGCTTGTCCGCCGTTGGCGGGGCGGGGGATCCGGCGCGCCCTTCTTCGCGCTGGGAGGCCGATCCGAGAGCCGTTTGCGGTTGCTCATCGCGCGGTGAGCTGGGGTCGGTCGCGGCCGTGCACCGCCATGGGGGGCGGCCCGCGGCGGAGTACTGCGGTGTGAACGCGGGAGAACGCGCGGCGCCGGGATTGA
>JAEZSJ010000313.1 GCA_023443985.1 Verrucomicrobiota bacterium
CGTGGTGAGAACGCCCGGGTGGGGAACGGCGCACCCGCCGGCGATCCGGGCGCGACGAAAGTTCCCGTAACGAAATGCCACACGCGGACAGCCTGACGCAGGCGCGGCAGAGCCCGGCCCCACGATGTTCTTGATTCCCAGAGGGAAGCAGCGGCCGCCGGGTCGGCATCGGCTGTGCATTATCCGTTGCCAGTCCAAACTCTCCTTCCAACCGAACCAAGAGAAAGGAAACCGCCATGAAGATCGTTCGCTATCACCAACCCACCGCCTCCGCTCTCGCGCCCTTTGCGGGCTATGCCGGCCGCAATCCGTTGGTCGCGTTCGAGCGCGAGTTCGACCGCCTGTTCAACAGCGCCATCGGCGACATGTTCACCCTCGCTCCGGAGCTCGGCACGGCCGCCGGCAACCGCTTCGCCGTCGACCTCTACGAGGACAAGGACAACACCTACGTGCGGGCCGAGCTTCCGGGCGTCGACCGCAAGAACATCTCCGTGGAGATGGTCGACGACTACTTGACCATCTCGGGGGCGCGGCAGGTCTTCGGCGCCGACGGCAAGGAGACCGAGTCCGTGGAATTCTCCCGCTCGGTCGCCATCCCGGAAACGGTGCAGGCCGACAAGGTCTCCGCCGCGTACGAGAACGGCGTGCTCACCGTCACGCTGCCGAAACGCGAGGAGGCGAAGCCGCGCAAGGTAAGCGTCGAGGTGAAATGACAGAGCAGTCGCGAGGAGTGAGTAGCGGATCGCGACGAGAACCGACCAATCCGTCGCCGCCGCTTTAGCCCGCCTCGCTCCGTGAACCCGAAACACCAAACCCGAAACTCGAAAACCATCTTCCCAGGAGGAACTGACATGACCTTTTTCAACACCCTGCTTTCCAACCGCAGCCAGGCGCAGAACACCGAGGTGGCCGCTCGGGCCCCCGCGGTGACCCCGCGCTACGAGATCAAAGAAAACCCGGACGCCTTCGGCCTCGAGGTCTGGCTGCCCGGGGTGGCCAAGGACGGGCTCGAGCTCACCATCCACGAGGGCGAACTGACGATCGTCGGCCGCCGGAGCTGGAAGAAGCCGGAGAGCTGGGCGCAGGTCTACCGCGAGACGCCGACGGCGGATTTCAGCCTGACGCTGTCGCACGACAACACATTCGATGCCGACAAGGTCCACGCGGAGCTCCGCGACGGTGTGCTGCGGGTGACGCTCCCGAAGTCCGAGGCGCTCAAGCCGCGCAAGATCGCCGTGAGCTGATCCTGGCCCGCGGGCCGTCGAGTCCGCCCGCGGCCGCCGCCATTCTGTGTGCAGGTTTGTTTGGGGTAACCCCGCCGGGCGCCCACCGCGTCCGGCGGGGTTTTGTTTTCCGGCAACGCGTTGCACGCGGGTGCCCGGGGCGGGAAAACCTCGCGCCGCGCCCATGGGATTGACAGGAGGGGCCGCGGGCGTGTCATCCGGCTCCCATGAAGATCGCCCGCCGTATTCTCGCCGTTGCTTTGATCGTGGGTTCCGCGGTCTGTTCGTTGGCGCAGGAGACCGATCCCTCGGCAGCCCCCGCCGGTGGGGCTCCCGCCGCCGGCACCGGCCAGGTCGCGCTGACGAACCAGGCGGCGGCCGCCGCTGTCGCGACTGACAACGTGCCCCGTGCGCCCGACTTTCTCGAGCACATGGTGGACGTGGTGCTGGCGATGTTCGATGTGCGCAGTAGCGGAAATACGGTGACGCACTACACCATCGCGGCGCTGTTTCTGGTCGGCGCATTTCTGCTGCGGCGCGTGGTGACGACGCTCCTGTTCGGCCTGCTGAAACGGTTCGCCTCGAAGACGGCGACGACGCTCGACGACAAACTGTTCGGTGCGCTCGAGGGACCGGTGGCGGCCTTGATCTCCGTGGCGGGCACGGTGGCGGCGCTCAAGGTGCTGAAGCTCTCGGAGACCAGCGACATGACCGTGCGGTATGTCTCGACGGTCGCGTTCTCGGTGGTGGTGCTCTGGGGCCTGCTGCGCGCGTTCGGCGCGTTGCTGGATCACGCGCAGGAAGTGGCCGTGCAGCGCCAGATGGGGATCGCGGCGTTCATGCCCTGGATCAAGAAGACGTTGGTGGTCTTTTTCGTGATCTTCGGGGCGCTGCTGATCGCGCAGAGTCTCGGGGCGAACGTGAAGGCGTTTCTCGCTGGTCTCGGCATCGGCGGACTGGCCTTCGCCCTCGCGGCGCAGGACACGATCGCCAACGTCTTCGGTTCCGTGGTGGTGGCCATCGACCAGCCGTTCAAGGTGGGCGAGACCGTCCAGATCGGCGGGCACACGGGGATGGTGGAGGACATCGGTCTGCGTTCCACGCGTATCCGTCGCGTCGATCGCAGCATGATCGTGATCCCGAACAAGACGGTCGCGGGCGAGAACATCGTGAATCTCTCGCGCTTCAACGGTCGCCGCGTCGAGCAGGTGCTCGGGCTCACCTACGACACGACCGCGGCGCAGATGGAGGAACTGGTCGGGGAGGTGCGGCGGATGCTGGCCGCGGAGGAGGAGATCGATCCAACCTCGATCAACGTGTATTTTCGCGACTTCAGCGCTTCGTCGATGGATGTGTGGCTCACCTACAACACCAGGAGCCCGGACTTCGCGAGGAGCATGGTGCTGCGGCAGCGGCTCAATCTCGCGTTCATGCGCGCGCTGGAGGCGCGCGGTTTGTCGATGGCATTTCCGACCCAGACGATCCAGCTCCGGGGCGAGGCAGCGAAACCGGCCGCGGACAAGCGCGCCACGGGCTGAACGCGGCGCGCGGAGTGCGTCTCAATCGACGCCGCTCGTCGCGGCGGCGGGGCCGGGCCCTGCGTGGGTGCGCGGGGAAGCGGCTCGCGTGAGCCGATCCACGAGACTCCCGGAAATGCCTCCCGACCGGTGGCCGCTTACGGCTCGCGCACCGGATTGGTGTGCACCGAGACGACCTGGTTCGCCGGTCCTACCTGCACGATGCGCGCGGTGTGTTGCGGCACGTCCTTCGGCTCCAGGCCGAGGTAGGCGCAGATGATCACCCGGTCGCCCACATCGACGAGGCGCGCCGCGGCGCCGTTGATCTGGATCTGGCCGGGATTGCCGTAGATCACGTAGGTGGTGAAGCGCGCACCGTTGTTGATGTCGTAGATGTCGACCTGTTCGAACTCGAGCAGGCCGGCCTCGCGGCAAAGCGCGCGATCGATCGAGATCGATCCCTCGTAGTCGGGATCGGCCGTGGTGATGACAGCGCGGTGGAGCTTGGCGCGGAGGAAGGTCCTAAGCATAGGCGAAGGCGTGGAGGCCGAGGAGAATCAGATCGGGCACGTGCTCGGCAAAGAGATTATCGCGGGAAAACCTCGCCGCGTTTCCACCCGTGGCGAGGACGAGTGGACGTTTTCGCCCGTAGATTTCCTGCGAGATGCGCCCGACCAGCTCACGCACCGCACCCGCGTGGCCGAAGTGCAGGCCGGCGGCGATGGCCTCCTTGGGGGTCCGGCCCACGGCCGTCTTCGGTGCGGGGCCGCCGACCTTGGGCAACTGCGCCGTGCGTGCGGCGAGCATCTCCGCCCACAGCCCGAGGCCGGGCAGAATGGCCCCGCCGGCCACGACTCCGTTCGCGGTGACCGCGGTCACCGTGGTCGCGGTTCCGAAATCGACCACGACCTTGTCGCGGCCCGGAAAACTCGTGTGTGCGCCGAGCGCCGCGGCGACACGGTCGGCTCCGAGTTCGCGCGGGCGTTTGTATCCGATGACGAGACCGTGCGCGCTCTCGGCCCGCAGCACGCGCGGGGCGAGCCCGGTGCTCCGCTTCGCGGCCGAGCAGAGCGGCAGGGTGAGCTCGGGCACCACGGAGCAGAGGGCGACACGGTCGAACCGGCCGCGCGCCTGCGCGTCCAGAAACCGGCGCAGCTTCGGCTCGGTCTTCACGTCGGCGGTGAGCGTGCGGAACCGGTGCTCGAGCCGGCCGAGATTGATGACGCCGCCGGCCAGCGAAGTGTTGCCGATGGTGAGAAGCAGGACGCGCATCGCGGCGAGATCTAGCGGACCCGCCCGGAGCTGGCCAACTGGAAGTTTCCGCGGTGCGGCCTCCGCACGTTGTGCTCGAAACGGGGGCACCGCGTGCCCCAGAGTGGGTTCGCTCCCTCCGCCATGACCATCACGACCCTCGGCGAACCCCGCTTCGATTCCCCGCTGCGCCAGCATGTGCGCGACGACCTGCGCGTGCCGGCGCAGCTCTTCCAGGTGGCCGGCGAACGGCCGCCGGCCGGCGACGGCTTCGAGTTGGCCGGCCCGCGGGCGAAGCTGTTCTTCGAGCCGGCGGCGGTGCGGGCGGGGATCGTGACCTGCGGCGGGTTGTGCCCGGGGATCAACAACGTGATCCGCTCGATCTTCCTCGAGCTGCACCACGCCTATGGCGTGCGGGAGATCCTCGGGTTCCGCGAGGGCTACCGCGGGCTCGACCCCGCGCGCGGCCGCCCGCCGCTGCGGCTGACGCTCGACGATGTCGACCAGATCCACACGGAAGGCGGCACGGTCCTGGGCACCTCGCGCGGTCCGGTGGACACGAAGATCGCGGTCGACCACCTGATGGCGGTCGGCGTGAACGTGCTGTTCACGATCGGCGGCGACGGCACGCAGCGCGGCGGCAACGACCTCTTCCAGGAGGCGCGCCGGCGCGGCTATCCCCTGGCGGTGGTCGGGGTGCCGAAGACCGTCGACAACGACGTCGCCTTCGTGTCGCGAACATTCGGCTACTACACGGCGGTCGAGGAGGCGGCGAAGGTGCTGGCCTGCGCGCACACCGAGGCGCACAGCGTGCGCCATGGCATCTCCATCGTGAAGCTCATGGGCCGCGACGCCGGGTTCATCACGGTCGGCGCGACGCTCGCCAGCCAGGATGTGAACTTCTGCCTGATCCCGGAGGTGCCATTCCGGCTCGACGGCGCGGGCGGTTTTCTTGCCGCGCTGAAGAGACGCGTGCTCGACCGCAACCACGCGCTCATCGCGGTGGCCGAGGGCGCCGGCCAGGATCTGCTCACCGGACCCGCCGCCGGGAAGGACGCCTCGGGCAACGCGAAGCTGAAGGACATCGGCTCGTTTCTGCGCGACGCGATCGCCGCGTACTTCAAGGACGAGGCGGTCGAGACGACGATCCGCTACATCGACCCGAGCTACATCGTGCGCGCGGTGCCGGCGGATGCGGAGGATGCGATCCTCTGCGACCAGTTTGCGCGGCACGCCGTGCACGCGGCGATGGCCGGCAAGACCGGCTTGGTGATCGGGCAACTGCACGACGAGTTCGTCCATGTTCCGATCGAGTTGTTGGCCACGCAGCGCAAGCGGGTCGACCCCGACGGTTCCGGCTGGCGCAGCGTACTCGCTGCCACAGGACAGCCGGCGCGGTTCGAGTGAGGCGGCGGAGGTCGGGCGCCGCCGGCCCGACGGTTGTTCACGCCTTCGAACAGAAGGCGTGCAGCGCGTCCGCGAGCGCGGGCACGCCGACGACCTTCTGCGCGGCGGTGAGCGGATCGCGGTAGAGATGGAACGGATGCAGCCGCGCGCCGCGGATCTCGTGCAGGTCGTTGTGCACGGTGAGATCGACTCCGCCGGCGACCCATTGCGCGGCGACCGCCTCGCGGGCCGCCTCGGCATCCGCGCCGACCGTGAACTTGAAACCGACCACGCGGAGCGCGCGCGGCGACATGGCCTTGAGCTGCGGAAGAATCTTCGGATTGCGGACGAGGCGCACGACGAGCTCCTCGGCGTCGGAACGGATCTTTCCGCTCCGGGCCAGGTCGGGCCGGTAGTCGGCGACGGCGGCGGTCATGATCACGGCGTCGAACCCGCCGGCGGCGAGCCGGCGCTGGAGCTTCGCGAGCAGGTCGGCGCAGGAGGAGAACGTCTCGCAGTCGTGGACCTGCTGCGGTTTGGCCGAGCTTTCGCCGCGGAGGAGCGCGACATCGTGGCCGAGCGCGAGCAGGCCGTCGGCGAGGGCGGCGCCGGTCGCGCCGGAGCTGACGTTGGAGACGAACCGCACTTCATCGAGCGGTTCGCGAGTGGCACCGGCGGTGACGAGGAGGCGCATGGGAGGAAGGCGAGAGGCCAGAGGGGAGAGGCCAGAGGTGCGACGAATTGGTCCGACGGATTGGTCCGTGTAGGTCGGGGTTTATCCCCGATTTCCGGAAGAGTCGGGCGTAAAGCCCGACCCACGGGAACGCGGTTTTGTCACGTTCAGCCGAGCGTCTTGAGGACCTCGACGGCAATGGACTCGGGATCCGGGAGCCGGCCGGGTCCGCCTTCGCCGCAGGCGTGCATGCCCTCGGCGGGTTCGAGGAAGCGCACGCCCCAGCTGCGGAGCTTGGCGGCGCCGGCCTGCGTGGCGGGGTGCAGCCACATGCGGTGGTTCATGGCGGGCACGACCAGCCAGGGTTTCTTGTCGAGCTCCCAAGCCAGGAAGAGTGTGCCGAGCAGGTCGTCGGCCAGGCCGGCGGCGAGGCGGTTGATCGCGTTGGCCGTGGCCGGGCAGACGATGGCGAGGTCGGCGGAGCGGGCGAACTCGATGTGGTCGAGCGCGGCGCCGTCGGCCCACATGTCCGAATACACGTGGCGGCCCGTGAGCCCCTCGAGTGTCGACTTGCCGATGAAGTGCAACGCGGCCGGGGTGACGACCGTCTGCACCGTCACGCCGGCTTGGGCGAGCCGCGAGATGGTCGTGGTTGCCTTCGCGCAGGCGATGGAGCCGGTGAGGAAGAAGAGGACGTTTTTCGAAGCCATGGGGCAGCGGGCAGTGGAGGGCAGAGGGCAGAAGGCGGATGGCGGAGAGGCGACAGAAGGAAACGAAGAGAACGAAGGGCGGAGAGAGAAGCCGGCAGGAAACGGAGGGCTGGAGGGTATGAGGCAGGTGGTTCGCCGGTGCGGATCGATCTTCGTGCTCTTCGTTATCTTCTGTGGTTCCGGTGCTCCGGAACGGGCGGTCAGCGGAAACTTTCCTTCTCGCTGGGGAAGGTGCCTGTGCGGACGGCGTCGGCGTAGGCGGCGACGCCGGTTCTCATCACCGCCGCGCTCTCGGCGAAACGGCGGACGAACTTCGGTTTGAACTCGGGCGTGAGGCCGAGGAGATCGTGGAAGACCAGCACCTGGCCGTCGCAATCGGCGCCGGCGCCGATGCCGATCGTCGGGATCTGCAGCGTCTCGGTGACGCTCTTCGCCAAGGAGGCGGGCACGCACTCGAGCACCATCGAGAAACACCCCGTCTCCTGCAGCGCGGCCGCGTCGGCGCGGAGTTGCGCGGCCTCGGCGGGCTCCTTGGCCTGCACCTTGTATCCGCCCAAGGCATGCACGGATTGCGGCGTGAGGCCGAGATGGCCCATCACCGGAATGCCGGACTCGACGAGATGGTGCAGCACGTCGGCATGGCCGCGCACGCCCTCGGCCTTCACCGCATGGGCGCCGGCGCGGAGGAGGGCGGCGGCGCTGTCGAGCGCGTGGGCGAAGCCCTTGCGCACGGCGAGGAATGGAAGGTCGGCGACGACGAGCTTCTCGGGCGCGTTCTTCGCGACGAGCCGGGTGTGCATCGCCATGATCTCGGTGGTGGCGCCGAGCGTGTCGCGCTCGCCGTAGAGCGTCATCATCACGCTGTCGCCGACGAGGAGGCAGTCGACCGGGGAGTCGGCCAACAGCCGCGCGGACCACGCGTCGTACGCGGTGATCACCACGATCTTGCGTCCTTCCGCCTTGGCGGCGGCGAACTCGCGAATCGTTTTCATGGAAGGCGCAGGAAACGGCAAGACGGGCGGCGGTGCAAGCTGCCAACCGCGGCACCTCCGGCGCGGTCCGGGCGGCCCGTCAGGGCGCGACCGTGGTGAAATGCAGTGTCGGCGCGGCGCCCGCGGGGGCGTCTTCGGAGGCGTGGAAACTCGCGTTGATGGCGCCGAGCGGGCGGAGGACGAGCCCCTTGGTCGTGCCGTCGAGCAGACGTTGGAGAACCGGCCGGGGCAGCGTGACGTAGGTCTTCCCGCCCGGTGCGGGGGCGACGTCGACATCCTGCGTCATCTGCGAATTGAAGACCTCCGCCTCGGGTGCGCCGTGGAGCAGGCTGTGGAACGTGACCGTCTTCTGGTCCCAGTCGGGATCACCGCCCAGCACTTCGAAGATCCGCACCTTGCCGAACTCGATGCCGAGGTCCTCGCCGAGCGCGGCGACGTAGTTTCCGCCCAGTGCGACGGAGTGCGTGGTGAGTTCGAGCACGGCGGCGCCGGCGGCGCGCTTGCCGCGGAAGGAGGCGAAGTCCCAGCGCAACACCGGCCACTGCCGGGGGTCCACGGTGAGCACGCGCGTGAATCCCGATGGGCTGGATACGCGCCAGTCGTCGAAGTTCACCTCGGGGAACTCGGGATTGACGGTGCCGTCGTGCGCGACGGGCAGGTGGATCGCGAAGGTGGCGAGGTCCGGGATCGGCGGGTGGTAGACGAGCGGTTCGCCGAGGTCGGGGCCGCTCTCGGCGGGGCGGACGACGTCGGCGCGGTAGTAGTCGACGTCGATCTCGTACGTTTCGGGCCCGAGGTCGGTGCCGGCGAACTGGACGAACACGTTGTCGCCGGGGCGGGCATCGAAGTTGCGCGTGGTCATGCTGATCGTATGCCAGCCGGTGTCGGGCAGGTCGTACTCGCGCAGGTGCTCGTGGAAATCGGTGGTGCGCTGCGTGTTCACCATGAAGTTCACGCGGCACGGGGCGCGGCGGGCGCGCACGCGCGCCTCCACGCGCAGCTCATGGGCCGCGTCGGCCAGCCGGGCGACATCGATGGCGGGGGCGACATCGCGCTTGATGAGCGCCCACCAGACCCCGTGGCGGTCGCGGGTGGCATCGATCTTGAGCGCGGCGTATCCGTCGGCCGGTACAAACCCGGCGGTGGCGGCGCCGTCGCCCGTCATGGTGAACCAGCCCTCGATCTTCGGCTGGTCGAACTGGTCGATGAACTGGGCGCGGCAGAGCGCGGGTGCGGCAAGCAGCGGCAGGAGGAGGAGCGGGCGCAGGGAGGGGATCATGGGGTGCGGCATACCTGACCGGCGGCGGCCCGGATCGCGAGCGTGCGCCCGTGCTACCAGTTGACGCGTGGACCAGTTAATGCGGCCCGCGCACTTCAATAGTGTGCACGCCGGGCAAAGTGATTTTTCACCAAGCGTGGTCAGCTTCGCTCGCACCGCCACCCGCCCCATGCCGCCCATCTCCATGCGTACCCTCCGCCACCCGCTCGCTCTTCTCCTCGCCGCAGTTCTCGTCTTGGTCGCCCGCGCCGGCCGCCTGGAGCGGGGCGAGGCCCATGTCTGGGAGTGCCAGGAGATCACGCTCCAGTCGGCCCGCGACTATGCGAACCCGTACACGGAGGTCGACTGTTGGATCGAGCTCGAGGGCCCCGGCTTTGCCCGGCGTGTCCGCGGGTTCTGGGACGGCGGCCGCACGTTCAGGATTCGTTTCGTCGCCACCGCCCCCGGCGAGTGGCGCTGGAAGACGGCGTCGAACCAACCCGCCGATTCCGGCCTCAACGGCGGCACGGGCGCGTTGCAGGCGGTCGCGTGGACGGAGGCCGAGAAGCAGGCGAACCCCAACCGGCGCGGTTTCCTGCGCGCCGCCGCCGGGGGGCATACGCTGCAATACGCCGACGGCACGCCCTTCTTCCTCGTCGGCGACACCTGGCTCGCCGCCTCCACCTGGCGGCTGCCGTACCGCGGCGCCCGCCCGGCCGCCGACTACACCCCCGGCCCCGGGATCAGCTTCGAGGAGGCGGTCGCGTGGCGGAAACGGCAGGGTTTCAACTCCGTCAGCTTCATCGCCGCGTTCCCGACCTGGGCCGCCGACCACCGCGGCGCCACCTTCAAGAACGCCGACGGTGTCTTCCTGCGCAACGCGTGGGAGAAGTTCGGCGCTTGGGCGCCCGGCGCCTCCATCACCACCGACGACGGCGCCACGACCACCGCCAAGGACATGCACGACGAGGCGGGGAACCGGCCCTTCGCCGTGTTCGCCGACCGCGAGGGGCTTGCGGACTTCGACCGCCTGGAGCCGGCCTATTTTCGGAGCCTCGACCGCAAGCTCCGCCACCTCGCCGACGAGGGATTCGCGCCCTTCCTCGAGCCCGTGCGGCGCGACCACGGTCCGGCCTGGAAGGCGTATTTCGATTTCAACGCCTCCTACGCCCGCTTCGTCCAGTACCTCATCGCCCGTTATGGCGCCTACAACCTGATCGTCAGTGGCATCCATCTCGACTGGATCCCCGCCGACTACTCGCTCACCGAGCACGAGTGGAACGACGCGCTCAACTTCCACCTCCGCACCTACGGCCCGCCGCCCTTCGGCCAACCGGTCACCGCGCTCATCGACAGCTCCACCTACAAACGCTTCGGCCACGGCGACAGTTGCCCCTGGTTGACGATGCACACGGTCGGCAACAATCCGCGCAACCACGCGATCTACGATTCGATCGAGGAGCTCTTCCGGCTCGAGCCCGCGTATCCGGCGGCCAACCTCGAGCCCTACTACACCGGCTGGAACCACTCGATCAACCGCCCCGGCGGCGAGACGCCGGAGGCGAACTCGCCGCGCGACAACTATTTCGCCCGGGCGCAGATGTACGGCTCGGTGCTTTCCGGCGGCCTGGCCGGCCACGTGCACGGCACCGCGGCGTACGACATCACCAGCACTGGCGAGCCGGAAGGCTGGCGGCCGTTCATCTGGGAGGCGCTCGCCTACGAGTCGGGCGCCCAGATGCGGCACCTGCGCGACTTCGTGCTCTCCGAGGGCCTCCGCTACCGCGAGCTGGCCCCGGCCTCGGCGGCGCTGCAGCCGCGGGTCGCCGCCGGCTCGTTGGCGGACGGGCTCGACGGCTGGTCGTTCCTCCTGCGCGACCGGGCGGCGACGTTTGCGCTCCTCTATTTCGAGACGAAGGCCGTGCCCGCGCGCTTCACCGGCTTCAAACCGCGGGTGGCGTATTCATGGCTCTGGTTCGATCCCCGGACCGGCGGATGGGCGGCCCCGGTGGTGGTGAAGGCGGATGCGGAGGGCGTGCTCGTCGGGCCCGCGTTTCCGAGCGCCGAGGACTGGGCGGCGAAAGTTCTCATCGTCGAGTAGACGGAGTGAAGCCGCTCTGGGGTGGGGTGGTCGCCGGCCTGCTCCGGGCCCGCCTCGGCCTGCGCCGAGCCAGCAGACCGCGGCGGTTTTGCAGCAGAGGACGCAGAAACGTGTCGCGGTCGGACCCGGATTTGCGTCCTCCGGGGGCCGGGCGCGCAGCGGTCGCACGTGGGCAGGGTTTGCGGTCGCGGCGGGGCGGCGGGGGTGTTTCATCGGCGGTATGAAGATCGACACCGCTGATCTGCTGGAAAGGTTCTGCCGCTACGTGCGGCTCGAGACGCGCAGCGATGCGCATTCGGAGACCACGCCGAGTACGGCGGGCCAGTGGGACCTGTTGCGGCTGCTGGAGCGCGAGCTGCGTGAGATCGGCGCGAGCGAGGTCGAGATCACGGAGCATGGCTATGTGCTGGCGACGCTTCCGGCGTCGGAGGGCTGCGAGGCGGCGCCGACGATTGCGTGGTTCGCCCACGTCGACACCGCGACGGAGCTACCCGGCGGGGCGAC
>JAEZSJ010000327.1 GCA_023443985.1 Verrucomicrobiota bacterium
ATCCAGTACGCCAACTCCACCGTGGGCCAATGGTGGCAGGTCGGGCCCGGCGCGCTGCACGGCGACTCGTTCTCGAACCTGTTCGTGTTCGACGTCGTCTCGTCCGACCCCGAGTGGCTGGAGACCCAGTGGCTGGCGTTGCTCGACACCGGCAGCACGCCGACGGGAGTGACGCTCGCCGCGCAGCCGAAGAACTCGGCGCCCTTCGATGTCACCGTGCGCATCGAGAAGATCGCCGGCACCCAGCCCCCCGCCTACTTCGCCCATGCGCACAAGGCCACCGCTGGCGGGCGTGCTGGCGCCGGCGAGGTGCACGGTGCGGTCTCGACCGGCCCGGCCGCGCGGTTCATGCCGCTGATCGAGCGCAGCCAGCTCGGCTTCTTCGACCTGGATTTCGCCAACCAGCAGTTCTATTTCTCGCCGGCCTGGAAGAACCTCCTCGGGTTTCTCGACAGCGATCTCTCCAACCAGGAGAACACTTGGCGCGAACTCGTCCATCCGGACGATTCGGCCGCGGCACCCGACCACGCGGATCGCAAGTCCTCGAACCAGTCCCGGGCGTTCTCGGCGGAGTTCCGCATGCGGACCAAGAGCGGCGCCTTCGAGTGGGTGCTCGCCAATGGCGTGCAGGTCTTCGGCGAGAACGGGGCGCTGTTCCGCGTGCTCGGGACGATGTGCAGCATCCAGGAGCGCAAGGAATTCGAGGAGTCCTGCGTCGCGAGCGAGGAGCGGCTGGACGTCCTGGGCCGGCAGGGCGACCTCGCGGCCTTCGATCTCGATTTCGCCAACGGCAGCTACTGGTTCTCCCCGGGGTTGCGGAGACTCACCGGCTACCGGGAGACCGAGCTCCCGGCCGGTCCCGAGAGTTTCGCCCATCTTCTGCCCGCGGGGCAGATTCCCCGCGGCGCCAACGCCTGGTGCGCCGAGCAGTCGGCCGGCCAACCGGTGCTGCGGGACACGATCGAGCTGCGGAGCAAGGAGGGCGAACCGATCCTCGTGCACGCCACGATCGTGCGCACCTACGACCGTCGGAAGGCGTTGTTGCGCGCGATCGGCATCTTCTTGCCCGGCGCCGCCCCCGGCGCGCCGGCCCGCATGCCGCCCCTGCTCCTGCGCTCGTCATACGACGCGATCAGCGAGGGCATCGTCGTCGCCGACCGCGAGGCGCGCGTGGTCTTCCTCAACGCCCGTGCCGCCCGCATGCTCGGCACCACGCCCGAGCAGGCCGAAGGCCGGGCGGCGGCCGACCTGGTGCCGCTCGTGCATCGCCTCAACCAGCTCCGCATCGAGAGCCCGATCGTGCGCGCGATCGAGGGCGGCGAGGTGGTGCCGCTCAACGACGAACATTCGCTGCCCGTCCAGCACGGACTGAGGCGCATCGTCTTCACCTGCGTGCCGGTCAAGGACACCGACGGCAAGGTGCAGGGCGCTGTATTCATCTTCCGGGACCCCGAGGAGATGACGCTCACCCCGGACGAGCTGATCCGCTCCAACCGGTTTGAGACGCTCGGCCTGCTCGCCGGGGGCATCGCGCACGATTTCAACAACCTCCTCACCACCATCCTCGGCGGCATCTCGATCGCCCGGGAGACGAAGGACTACACCCAGCTCGAGGATTCCGAGAAGGGCTGCATCGCCGCCAAGGCGCTGACCCGCCAACTGCTCGCCCTGGCCCGCGGCGGCGCCGATCTGCGCCAGATCCTCAACCCGGGCGAGATCCTGCAGGAGTCCGTCCGTCTCGCTGCCGTGGGTACGCCGGTCAAGGTGGAGCTCCAGTTCAGCGACGACCTCCACATGATCCACGCCGACAAGGCCGAGATCATCCGCGTCTTCCAGAACCTCATCATCAACGCGATCCAGGCGATGCCGAACAGCAGCGGCAACGTGTGGGTGCGCGCCTACAACTCCGCGCTGCGCGAGGGCGACGTGCCGCCCCTGCCCGCGGGCGACTACGTGCACTTCGAGGTGCAGGACAACGGCTCCGGCATTCCGCCCGAGCATCTGCAGAAGATCTTCGAGCCGTTCTTTACGACCAAGAAAGCCGGCACCGGCCTCGGCCTCGCGACCGTGATCTCCATCGTGAAGACGCATGGCGGCCAGATCGGGGTGACCTCCGCGCCCGGCGCGGGCACGACCTTCTCCATCTTCCTGCCCCGCGCCGATCAGCCGGTCGCCGAGATCCAGCGCGAGGCCCCCACCCTCCGCTTCGGTACCGGCCGTATCCTGATCATGGACGACGAGGAGAAGATCCTGCATCTGACCGGGATCATGCTCGAGAACCTCGGGTACAAGTTCGACGTCGCCCGCAACGGCAAGGACGCGATCGCCCTGTATCAGCGGTATCTCAACGTCAGCCGCCCCTACGACTGCGTGATTCTCGACCTGACGATTGTCGGCGGCATGGGCGGCGAGGAGACCTATCGCGAGCTCAAGAAACTCAACCCCGAGCTGCGCGCGATCATCTCGTCGGGCTATGACAGCGAGGACATGATGCGCCGCTATCTCGACATGGGCTTCCACGGCTATCTCTCAAAGCCCTTCCGCGTCGGCGAGCTGGGAAAGATCCTCAAGAAGGTGCTCGGCGGCGCGCCCGCGGGCTGAGCGGGGGCCGAGGCGGCTTCGACGCGCACACCGGCGGGCGGCGCTGCCGGTGCGGTACGGACCCGGGTAGACGGGACCGCAATTCTCCTGCACCGCTTCCCGCCGGGGCGTCCGGCGCGGGCTTTCTCCCACCGGGCTCTGGGAACAGCGCCCGCTGCGCCGGCCACGGCGGATGTGCCAGAGTGCGTCCGGCCTCGACAACCCCGGCCGCGCCCTCGACCCGCTGTGAAAATCGTCATCTTCGGACTCACCATCAGTTCCTCCTGGGGGAACGGCCATGCCACCATCTGGCGTGCGTTGTGCCGCGCGCTGGGGCAGCGCGGCCACGAGGTCGTGTTCTTCGAGCGCGATGTGCCCTACTACGCCGCCCATCGCGACAGCAACCGCTTCGCCGGCGGGCGGCTCGTGCTCTACTCGACTTGGGACGACGCGCAGCCGCTGGCGCGGAGCGAACTCGCCGATGCCGAGGTCGGCCTCGTCACATCCTACTGCCCGGACGCCCTGGCCGCGGCTTCGTTGCTCCGTCTCTCCTCCGCGCTCCGGGTCTTCTATGATCTCGACACGCCAGTCACCCTCGAGTCGGTCCGCACCGGGCAGCCTGTCGCATACCTGGGGGAAAACGGTCTCGCCGACTACGACCTGGTGTTGAGCTACACCGGCGGCCGCGCGCTGGCGGAGTTGCGCGCGTGTCTCGGGGCCCGGCAGGTGGCTCCGCTCTACGGCAGCGTCGATCCCGAGTGCCACCATCCCGCCGAACCCGGTCCGGCGCTGCGCGGCGATCTGTCGTACCTCGGCACCTACGCAGGAGACCGCCAGATGGCGTTGGAGCGGCTCTTCGTCGAACCCGCCCGCCGGCTGCCGCAACGTCGCTTCATCCTCGGCGGCGCCCTGTACCCGCCCGATTTCCCGTGGCAGCGAAACATCCATTTCCTACGCCATGTCGCGCCGGATCGGCACGCGTCCTTCTTCGCCTCCTCGCGCCTCACGCTGAACGTCACGCGCCGCGCGATGAAGTCCATGGGCTACTGCCCCTCGGGCCGGCTTTTCGAGGCGGCCGCGTGCGGTGCGGCGATCGTCTCGGACTCGTGGGACGGGCTCGATCTGTTCTTCGCCCCCGGCCGTGAGATCCTCGTCGCGACCGACGCGGACGACGTGGTGGCCGCCCTCGGGCGGTCGGATGCGGAGTTGGCGGCGATCGCCCGTGCCGGACGGGAGCGCACGCTCGCCGAGCACACGGCCGCACATCGCGCGGCGGAACTCGAACGGCTCTTGCAGGCCGCCGCGTCCCCCGCCGCCATCGGCCCCTGGAGGGAGGAAGGTTAGATGTGGGGCCTCATCCCAGCCGCGGGGGCGGGCAGCCGCATCCAGCCGCTCGCCTTCTCGAAGGAACTGCTCCCCGTGGGTAGCCGATTGGGCGAACAGGGCGAGCAGCCCCGCGCCGTGGGCGAGTACCTCGTCGACCGCATGCTCGCCGCCGGCGCGGACCGGATCTGCTTCGTGATCTCCCCCGGCAAGTCGGACATCATGGGGTACTTCGGTGGCCGGGTGGGCGGCGCGGCCGTCGCCTATGTGGTGCAGCCGGAACCGGCCGGGCTGTGCGACGCGCTCTTCCGGGCGGCGCCGCTCGTGCCGCCGGACGAGCAGGTGCTCATCGGGCTCCCCGACACCATTTGGTATCCGGAAAACGGGTTCTCACTGCTCCCCGCCGACTCCCTCGCGTTCCTGCTGTTCCCGGTCGAGCACCCGGAGTCGTTCGATGCCGTGCTGACCGACGCGCTCGGGTACGTGCGCCGGATCCAGGTGAAGGCGTCGGCACCCGACACGCGCTGGGTGTGGGGCGCGCTGCGCCTGCCCGCCGCGGTCTTCCACCGGCTCCATCAGCTGTGGCGGCAACCCGACCGCGGCGACGAGTACCTCGGCACGCTGGTGAACGCCTACCTCGCAGCCGGCGGCGAGGCCCGGGCGGTCGCCGCTGGCGAGGCCTACGTCGACGTGGGCACGTTCCACGGCTACCACGAGGCGCTCGCCCTCCTCAGCGCGCGGACGGGTGCCGCGCCGCGTTTCCGCGTCGCCCCCCCTGCACGCCGAACGACCGGCCTGCCGCTGGAGGCCGCCGAGACCGTGCCGTTCGGAGCACCAGCCCCGGGAGGTGTGCGATGATCGAAGCGGTGATGTTCTGGAACGAGCCCAACAACAAGTCGCACTGGGCTTTCGAGATCGATCCCGACTGGGTGATCTTTGCGGAGATGGTGAAGCTGGCGGCGCGGGCCGTGGCCGCGGAGAACCCCGCACTGACACGGGTGCTCGGCGGCATCTCGCCGATCGACCCGAACTTCATCCGCAACCTCTCCGGCAAGGGCGTGCTCGACGAACTCAACGCCGTGGCCGTGCACGGCTTTCCGCTCGACTGGAACCATTGGCGGCTCGACGAGTGGCCGGCGAAGCTCGACGAGATCCGCGCCGTGACCGACCTGCCGGTCTGGGTGTCGGAGGTCGGCGTCTCGAGCTTCGGGGCGGAGGAGGTGCAGGCGTTCGGGTTGCACCGGACCGCGCAACTGCTGATCGGCCGCGTGCCGCGCATCCACTGGTACAGCCTGTTCGACCTCCCCAAGGCGTGGCCGGCGACGACCCGGCACAAGGAGGCGGAGGGCTCGTCCTACTACCGCCACTACTACCTCGGACTGCTCCGGGAGGACGGCACCCCGAAGCCCGCGCTGGCGATGTTCGCGGAGCACACGCCCGCGATCGGCGTCTGCCAGTGGTTCCACTTCGAGGATCCGCGCCTTGAGGGCGCCGCGATCCTGCTCCGTTCGCTCGGCGTGCGCCACCTGCGCACGGGCCTGAGCTGGGCCGACAGTTTCCGCCCCGGGGCGGAGGCGTGGTTCGACCGGATGATGGAGACGCTCTCCGATTTCGAGGTGACGCTCACCTTCTGTTTCACCCCGGAGCACCGCGGGGTGCAGCCGCACCACACGAGCCCGCCCCGCGACATCGCGGAGTACGCGGATTTCTGCGCGCGGATGGTGCGCCGCTACGCACCGGCGGTCGCCGCGCCAGTCCTGCTCGAGTGAACGGCGCCCCGTCACCGCGCCGGGACCGGCGGCCGGCGGTCCCACCCAACCTTTCCATGATCATCGAGGAAACTGCTCCTTCCGTCGCCCCTTCACCCGCCCCCCTGTCGCCGCTCCCCTCGGGCCACAAGGAGGTGCGGGTCGCCATCATCGGTGTGGGCAACTGTGCATCGTCGCTCGTCCAAGGCGTGCACTTCTACCGCGACGCTGCCGAGGCGGACCGCGTCCCCGGGCTGATGCATGTCTCGCTCGGCGGATATCATGTGCGCGACATCGTGTTCACCGCCGCGTTCGACATCGACAGCAACAAGGTCGGCCGGGACCTCGCCGAGGCGATCTACGCGGCGCCGAACAACACCTTCCGTTTCGCCGAGGTGCCGCGACTGGGTGTGCCCGTGCGCCGGGGCATGACCCACGACGGGCTCGGAAAGTACCTCAGCCTGAAGATCGACAAGGCCCCCGGCGAAACCGCCGACATCGTCCAGATCCTCCGGCGCACGCGCACCGACGTGGTCGTCTCCTACCTCCCGGTCGGCTCCGAGATGGCGACCAAGTGGTATGTCGAGCAGGTGCTCGAGGCCGGCTGCGCCTTCGTGAACTGCATCCCGGTGTTCATCGCGTCCCAGCCCTATTGGCAGCAACGTTTCCGCGACCGAGGCCTGCCACTCATCGGCGACGACATCAAATCGCAGGTCGGCGCCACGATTCTCCATCGTGCGCTCGTCAACCTCTTCCGCGACCGAGGCGTGCGCCTGGACCGGACGTACCAGCTGAACTTCGGCGGCAACACCGACTTCCTGAACATGCTCGAACGCGAGCGCCTCGACTCGAAGAAGGTGTCGAAGACCAACGCCGTCACGAGCCAGCTCGCCGAGCCGCTCCGGCCGGAGGATGTGCATGTCGGCCCGAGCGACTTCGTGCCGTGGCTCGCCGACCAGAAATGGTGCTATATCCATCTCCAGGGTACGACGTTCGGCAACGTGCCGCTGAAGGCCGAGGTGAAGCTCGAGGTGTGGGACTCGCCGAACTCGGCCGGCGTCGTGATCGACGCCGTGCGCTGCGCGAAGCTCGCGCTCGACCGCGGCATCGCGGGGCCGTTGGAAGGCCCCGCCAGCTACTTCATGAAGTCGCCGCCGCGGCAGTGCACCGACCACGAGGCCCGCGAGGCCACCGAGGCCTTCATCCGCGGCGATCCCGCCGCGCCGGCGTCGCCGGCGGATGAACCGGTGGACGAGGCCGCGCGCCCGCGCTCCGCCGCGGAGTCCCCGGCCGCCTGAGCGGTCTCGGCGCCGGCGGCGCGCCTGCTCCTCGCGGGGCTAAAGCTCCTCCCCCTCGTTCTGCAGCAGCCCGCGGGTCTGCCGTCGTACCAGCGACGCGTAGTAGCCGCCGAGGCGCATCAGCTCCCGGTGGCGCCCCTGCTCCGCGATCCGGCCCTCCTGGAGCACGACGATGAGGTCGGCATTCACCACGGTGGACAGGCGGTGCGCGATGACGAAGGTCGTGCGGCCGCGCATGAGCCGTTCGAGGGCGTCCTGTACCAGCGCCTCGGATTCGGCGTCGAGGGAAGAGGTCGCCTCGTCGAGCACGATGATCCGCGGATCCTTCACCAGCGCCCGGGCGATCGTCACCCGCTGGCGCTCCCCCACGGAGAGGCGCGTGCCGCGTTCGGCGACGATTGTCTCGTACTGGTCGGGCAGGCGCTGGATGAACTCGTGCGCGTTGGCCGCCTGCGCCGCCGTCTCCACCTCCGCCGGGGTGGCCTGCGGCCGGCCGTACGCGATGTTGTTCCGGATGGTGTCGTTGAAGAGCAACGGGTCCTGGAGGACCACGCCGATCTGGCGGCGCAGCGAACTCTGCTTGAGCGAGCGCAGGTCGCGGCCGTCGAGCCGCACGGCGCCGGCGAGCGGGTCGTAGAAACGCATCAGCAACGCCATCAGTGTCGTCTTCCCCGAGCCGCTCGGCCCGACGATCGCCACCGTCCGCCCCGGCTCGACCTGCAACGACACCCCGGCGAGCAACGGCCGCCCCGCCTGCTCGTACCGGAACTCGACCCGGTCGAACTCGATCCGTCCCTCGACGGTCGTGATCTCCATGGCGTCGGGCGCATCGCCCAGGTGTTCCTGCAGGTCGAGGATGCCGAAGATCTCGTCGAGCGAGACCGACGCCTTGTGCAGCGTCTGGTAGATGCCGCTCAGCCCCTGCACGGGGCCGAAGAGCCCGCCGACATAGCCGAGCAGGGCGACCAACGTGCCGACAGTCGATTGACCGCGCAGCACGAGCAGACCGCCGACTCCGATCACGGTGATCCGGGCGAGCATGACCACGCCGTTGCTCGCAGCCCCGAGCCCGCTGTCCAGGCCCACGCCGCGGATCACCACGTTGTTCGCGGCGCGCACCTCGCGCAGGAAACGCTCCTTCTCCATGTCCTCCATCGCGAAGCTGCGCACGGTCAAGATGCCGGAGAGCACCTCGTTGAAACGGGAGTAGATCCGCGCCCATCGGTCGAGCAGCACGCGTTCGCGCTCCGCCTGCTCCGGGGCGCCCCAGGCGGCAATCAGGGCCGGGAGGGGGGCAAAGGCCAGCACGACGAGCGCGAGGCGCCAGTCGAGTCGCCACATCACGAACACGGAGAGTGCCAAGTAGACGATCGCGGGAAAGACGTTGAAGAGAAGTTGTGTCACTGCGCCGATGAAGCCCTGGATGCTCCGGTCCAGACGCGTGAGCACGGCCCCCACCCCCTCGCTGCGTTGCGCCTGCAGCGGCATCCGGTGCAGGCGCCCGACCGTCGCCTCCAACAGCGCGAAATGGAGCCCGAGCCGGGTCTTCCAGGTGAGCCAGTTGCAGAGGGCGCTCAGCAGCTCGCGCACGATTCCGAGGCCGAGGAGCACGAGCGCGCCTGCGAAGACGACCCGGGCGGTGGCCCCGTCGGCGAGCGCGTCGAAGATGTGCTTCAACACGAGCGGCTCGGCGGCGCCGGCCGCGGCCAGCAACAGGGTGAAGCCGGAGATGGCGACCACCGCCGTCTTGTGGGGCGCCGCGAAGGCGAGCGCCCGGCGCATGCGCTCGCGGGACAGGGGAAAGACGGTGCGGCTCGCGGCTGACATCGCGTGGAGGCGGTCGCTCCGCCCGGCGGGGCCGGGTCAGACGCTTTCCGGCGGTTCGGCGCTGGGGCCGGCCCGGCCCACCCGTCGGCGGCCGGTCGCGGCAAGCAGCTCGCGGGCGGCGACGGAGCGGTCGGGACGCTCCGGGTGGCCGGCCGGTTCGCAGAGATAGATCTCGTGGGCCGGGCGGGCACGCACGTGAAGGCCGCTGCTGCGCAGCATGGCCTCGACGCACGCGTGGTTGGGCGCCCACCAGTTCGTGGCGTCGCCAGCGAGCTGTTTCTCGATGAACGCAAGCTTGGGCCAGCCGGGGGCCAGCAGACGGTCCCGCTCTTCGATCCCGAAGTCGTCCGGCACCGCCTCCTCGGCCTCCCCGGGCATCGTCAGCGTCTGGAACACCAGCAGGCGGCGCACCCGCTCCGCCACGAGATCGAGACCAAGAAGCGGATACCGGAGGTGGTAGAACACGCCGAGGAACAGCACCAGGTCGAAGTGCTCGCTCCAGCGGGACAACTCGTAGAGGTGCGCAGCGCGCAGCTCCACGCGGTCGGTCACGCCGAATTGCTCGATCGCCCAGCGGGCCTGCCGGAGGAAATGGGGATCATGGTCGATCGCGGTCACGCGGGCGCCGCGGCGGGCGAGCTCGATCGCGTAGAAGCCGGAGTTGCACCCGATGTCGAGCGCGGTCCAGCCCGTGAGGTCCGCCGGCAGGACCGGGCCGATGGCGCGCCACTTCGAGGAGGGGAAGTCGCCCAGCGGGTGGTCCGGCGCCGTCTGCGTGCCGTCGGGCAGGTGGAGGTTGTGGAACCAGGGGGCGAACTGGGCCGCCTCGGCGGCCAGTCCGCGGGCGGGCCCCTTGGGCCGGATCATGTAGGTGGCGTCGCTCATGGCTCAGGCGGAAAGGATCCGGGCGGCGTCGATCGCGCCGTCTGCCATCGCCTCCCGGAGATGGTGCTCGAGCTGGAGGGCGCGGTGGGCCGCGGTGTGGCCCGCGAGGATACGGCGGCGGGCCGCGAGTCCGATGCGGTGCGCCTCGGCGCGCCCGAGGTTGCGGAGGAGGTCGAGCGCCTCCGCGGTCGAACCGGCGACGAGGATCTCCGCGCCAGGCTCCAGGAACTCCTCCAACCCGGCCCAGGAGTCGCTGATGATCGGCACGCCGCACGCGGCCGCCTCGAACAACCGCACACTGGGCGAGTGGCCGGCGGCGACCATGTCGGCGCGGGTGATGTTCAGCGTGAAACGTTGCCGGTTGTAGAACGCCCGGTGGTGGGCCGGCTCGACATGGTCGATGCGCTCCACGTTGGCGGGCCAGCGGACGGTGCGTGGATACTGTGGGCCGGCGACGACAAAGCGCCCGGTGCGCCAGCGCCGGGCGGGACGCAGCAGCAGCTCCTCCAACCGCGGCTGCCGGTCGGCGCTGTAGGTACCGAGATAACCGCAGTCCCACGCCGGCTCCTCCGGCTCCGGGTAGTAGGCCTCCGGGTCCACCGAGCAGTAGAGCGGCCGCGCCAGCGGCGAGCCGAACTCGCGTTCCAGCCGCCGCAGCACCGGTCCGCCGGTGAACGACAGATAGAGATGGTAGCGAGGGATCAGCGGGAGCGCGAGGTAGTCGCACGTGCCGCGCGCGAGCTGCGCCAGCGTGACCGGAGTGTCGATGTCGTAGAAGCCGACCACCCCGCGGGCGGTCGCGAGGACCCACTCCCCCACCGCGATCCCCTGCGGCACATACGAGCCGACGATGACCGCGTCGGCCGCGCGGACGGCCTCGGCGTGCCGCCGCTGCAGCTGGCCGAGGCCGCGGTAGAGGGCGACCGTGGCGCCGGGCAGGCGCGGCAGGTCGCGGTGGGCCGCGTACCAGCGCGTGTCGCGCTCGAGGAACAGCACCTCGTGGCCGCGGGCGGCGAGCTGACGCACAAGCCCGCGATAGGTCGTGGCGTGTCCGTTACCCCATGACGAGGTGATCGAGAGGCCAAGGATGACGATGTTCATGGGCGGACCGGCTCGGGTTGGGACGGCCGCGCGGCGCGGTGCCCGAGGAGCACCTCGAGCTCGAGGACCCGGCGCGCATAGGTGTGCTCCCGTTGCACCCGCCGGAGCGCGGCGGCGCCGATCGCGGCGGCGCGGCCGGGCGTGAGGCGGGCGAGCTGCTCCGCGACTTCGGCTCCGTTGCGGGCGAGCAGGATCTCGGTGTCCGGCTCGAGGAAGAGCTCGATCCCGGCCCACGCGTCGCTGATCAGGCACGCGCCGGCGCCGGCCGCCTCGAAGACGCGCGTGGGCGGCGAGAACCCGTACGCCGCCATGCTGCGGCGATTGATGTTCAGCACGGCCGAGGGGCTGGAGTTGAAGGCGTTGTGGTCGCGCGTGTACACGTGCCCCGTGTATTCGACGTTGGGAGGCATTGGCTTGTCCGCCCAGCCGCTCCCGCCGAGGAGGAAAGTGCGTCGCGGCAGCGCCGCGGCGACGGAGAAGAAGAACTCGTCCACGCGCTGCTCGCGGTCCGGCAGACGGTTGCCGAGGAACGCCAGGTTGGCCGCAAAGCGCGGGTCGAGGGGCACCGGGAAATGGGTGTGCGGATCGAGCGCATTGTAGATGGGGCGGCAGACGCGGGCACCCAGCTCGCGGTAGGCCACGACCACCGGGGGGCCGCCGCCGTAGGTGAGCACCAGATCGTAGCGCGGGATCAGTGCCCGGAACGGATCGGCCGGATCGGCGTGCACGCGTTCGAGGGTCGCGGGCGCATCGACATCCCAGAACCCGACCAGCGTCGCGGGCGACCCGAGCTCCAGCACCGCCGCCTCGAGCAGGCCGTCGTGCACCCCCACCCCTGAGGCCTTGATCACCAGGTCGACCCCGCGGGCGCGCTCGACGGTGCGGAGCACCGCGGACTCGGTGGTGGCCGGGTAGACGACGACCTGCGCCCAGTCGGGATCCGGAATGTCGCGGTGCTTTTGGCGGTCGTAGGCGTCGGGCTCGTAGAACGTGATGCGGTGCCCGCGTTCGGCGAGGGCGCGGATGATGCCGCGGTAGTAGGTCGCCGCGCCGTTCCAATAGGCGGAGACGAGGCTTGAGCCGAAGAAGGCGATTTCGAGGGAGGTTTTCATCGGAGGGCGACGGGGCGGGCCTCGCGGACGGGCTCCGTCGGGGGCGTGCGCGCCGCCTCCGTGCGGAGCGCGGGACGCAGCTCGGCCACGATCCCCATGAGCTCGTCGACGCGGTGCGCGCAGGTGTGGCGCCGGCGGATCGTGGCCAGTCCGTGTTCCGCCACGGCCTGGCGGAGACCCGGGTTGGCGAGGAGCTTTCGCAACAGCTCGCGTGTCTCGACGCCGTTGGCCGCCACGAGGAAATCGCGCCCCGGGGTGAAGAGCCCCTCGGTGTCGGCCCAGGGTGCGGAGATGAGCGGGATGCCGCAGGCCAGGGCCTCGAACACACGGATGGTCGGGATGCCGGGCAGGACCGACGCGTAGACCCGCCGGGGCACGTGCAGCGTGACCTTGAAACGGGAATACACCTCGGGCGCGTCCTGGTTTGGCAGCCAGCCGCCGTACTCGATGCCGGCCCGCGCGAGCGCGTGGATGGCCTCGGCCGGATAACGCACCCCGTACGCGCGCGCCTGCAGGCGCAGTTCGTGCACCGGCCCGATCAGGAACTCCCGCAGTTCCTCGTTCCGCTCGCCGTCGCCCCAGTTGCCGATCCACACGAGATCGCCGTCGAGGGCCGTCCGGGCGCGGGGATGGAAGACGCGGGTGTCCGCCGCCTCGTGCCAGGTCCACGCCCGCCCGGTCATGCCCGCGGCGAGATAGCGGTCCCGCAGCACGCGGCCGTAGGCCAGCACGCCGTCGTAGCCCTCGAGTTCGTCGCGGCCCCAGGCGCCCGGAGCGGTGACGAAGCGGTGATGGGTGTCGTGGAAGAGCGCCACGGAGCGCCGGGGGCGGAGCGCGCCGATGCGGCGGATCAGCTCGGGGGCGTTCCACTCGTGCACGAGCACGAGGTCGATGTCGCGCAGAGCCTCCTCGACATCGAAGTCGGCGAGCGTGTAGCCGGTGCTCTCGAGCGACGGATAGGCCTCGCGGAAATGACGCAGCGCGCCCTCCCCGTGCTCGGCCCGGAGGTTGCGCACGCTCCAGGCATCCTCCGGCTCGAAGATGCGCACCTGGTGGCCCCGCACCTGGAGCTCCGTTGCGACACCGCGCAGGAAGTGGGCGTTGCCGTGGTTCCAGTCGGAGACGAGCGAGTGGTAGAAGAGTGCGATGTTCATCGGGAGGCGGCGAGGGCGGGCGCTCCCATGGCGGAGGTCTCGCCGCGGAGCGTGTCGTAGAGATTGAGATACGATTCGGCCATGCGCGCGGCGGAGAACTCGGCCGCGCGTTTCTGCGCCAGCGCGCCGAGCTCGCGTTGCGAGAGCGAGCCCGCGGCCAGCCGGCAGAGCTCGGAACGGAGCGCCGCGGGATCATCGACCGGGACAAACACCGCGGCGTCCTGCCAGTTCTCGCGCAGGCTGGGAATGTCGCCGAGCACCAGCGCGCAGCCGGCGTGGGCCGCCTCGAGCACCGCGAGACCGAAGGGCTCGTAACGCGCCGGCAGCACGAAGATCGCGGCGCGGTCGCAGAGCCGCTCCACCTCCTCGGGCGGAAGCCGGCCGAGGAACTCGAGGCCCGGGATGTCGTTCGTGCTCCCGTCCGGCGAACGTGCGTCTCCCGCGAGCCGGACCGGCCACGGGAGCGGTTGCCCGGTGCCGGCCAGAAGGCGGTAGTTCTTCGCGTCGTCCCAGAGCCGGCCGACGCCAAGGATGAACGGCTCCTTCTCCCCGGCGGGCGCGCGGCGGGCGGGCAGTCCGTTCGGGATGACTTCCACCGCGGCCAGAGGCCCATGCAGTTGCTGGACGGTGGCGGCCATCCAGCGCGTGGGCGCGACGACGCGGCGGGCGGCGGCGACCCCGGCGCGCACCGCCTCGGCGTAATGTTTCCAGTGCGACGGCACCTCGCCACCCCGGACCTCCTGCCACCAGGAGAGGACGCACGAATGGGCCACCACGAGCGCGGGACCGCGCCAGGGCAACGCGCCGTGGGCATAGGCGTTGAGATGCACGACCTCGGGCTCGTGGCGCCGCTCGAGCTCGAGCAGCCAGTCGCCGGCGCGACGCACGTCGTCCCACGGCTCGTCCATCCACTCGAGCCGGAACGTGCTCTCGCAGAGGGTGACGTTTCCCGGGAGCGCGCGTCGCTGGTCGCTGTCCGGGGCGGGGCCCATCGTGGCGAGCACCACCTCGACCCCGCGCGGTTCGAGTTCGCGGCAGAGCGTGGTCGTGTAGGTCCAAACCCCGCCGACGGAGTCGGTGGTGAGGAGGATGCGGCGCACGGAACTGGCGGGCTGGTCGGTCATGCGTGGTAGAGCCGGTCGATGGCGTCCGCCACATCCACGACATGGCGGATCTGGGGCGCGTAGTTGGGCTGCCGGGCGAGACGCACCGCCCATTCGACGGCCATGCGGCCGCCCCAGTCGTCGGCGGCCGGGGCGAGCGGTTCCCGTGAGCGGTCCGGCCTCAACAGTTCGGCGGCGAAGTCGTAGAAGGAGCCGTTGAGGTTGCGGAAGACCGCCCCGGCGCGGGTGCCGAAGAAGGTCGCCTCGATCCGGGCGTTGCAGCCGGCCGGCGCCTTCCACGAGCACGCGAGCTGCACGGTGGCGCCGGTCTCCAGGACGAGCTGGCCGGCGGCGTAGTCCTCCACCCCGCCCGTGGAGGATTGCCAGGGCCGTCCCTGCGCGAGCAGCTCGCCGTGCGCGCGGGTGACCTGCGGGAACCCGAGCACCCAGAGCGCCAAATCGACAAGATGAATACCGAGGTCGAGCAGGCATCCGCCCCCGGCCAGCCGCGCGTCGTAGAACCAGGGCTTGTCCGGTCCGTAGGCGTTGTGGAAGACGAGTTCCACGGCGTAGACCTCGCCCAACGCGCCATCGCGGACGAGTTGCCGGATCGCGCGCATTCCGGCGGTGGCGCGATAGGACAGATCGACCCCGAGGAGACGGTCGGCCGCGCAGGCGGCGTCGACTACCCGGCGTGTCTCCGCGGCGTTCCGCCCGAGCGGCTTCTGGCAGAAGACCGCCAGTCCCCGCTCGAGCGCGGCGACCGCCTGCACCGCATGGAGCGCGCTCGGCGTGGCGAGCACGACGCCGTCGAGATCCATCTCGAGCAGTTCCGGGTAGCTGGTCGTGCGGGCGGTCTCGAGCCCGGCGCCCTCGATCGGGCCCGAGCGCGGAAGCGCGGGATCGCAGACTGCGGCGATGCGCGCCGCCCCCGCACGGGCGATCGCGCCGAGGCGGTGGCGCCCGATCCAGCCGATGCCGGCGAACCCGAGGCGCGGCAGTCGGTGCGTCGTCTGCGGAGCCGTGGCGAAGGGCTGGGGTGCGGAGCTACTCATAGGTGGCCAGGGCCTTCAGGAAACCGTCGGGGCGTTCGCGCATCCCCCCGAAGGCGCTGGAAAGGTCGCCGAGCGTGACGCGGTGCGTGTAGAGCGGCATCGGGTTGAGCCGCGCCGCGGCGACGGCCGCGATGGCGGCGCGGATGCCCGCGGCGTAGCGCTGCGGCTCGCGCTCATGGGCGTTGATCACATCGAGGCCGCGCCAGTTCCACGTCTGCATGTCGACTTGGCGCAGCCCGTCCTGATGGTAGCCGGCGATGACCAACCTCCCGCGTTCGGCGGTGAGATCGGTGGCGACATCGAGCGGGGCCTGCAGCCCGGTGGCCTCGATCACGCACGGGCAACCCCGGCCACCGGTGATCTCGCGCACGGCTCCCGCCACGGCGCCGCGTTCGTCGAGCGGCACGGCCTCCACGGCGCCCATCCGCCGGCCGAGCGAAAGCGAAAACTCCCGTCGGGATACGGCGATCACCCGCGCGCCCGCGCCCGCGGCGAGTTGGGTGAGCAATGCGCCGAGGAAGCCGAGTCCCACGATCGCCACCCATTCGCCGGCGACGATCCGCGCGCGCTCGAAGGTGTTCATCGCGCAGCCGAGGGCTTCACCCGGGAACGGCTGGGCGTCGAGCGCGGGCGGGAGCGGCACCGCGGCTCCGGCCTCGGCAACGGCGGTCTCGGCGAAGGCATGGGGCGACAGCAGAGCGACCCGGTCGCCCGGGCGGAGCACCGACACCGCGGCGCCGACCTCTTCGATCCGCCCCCAGCCTTCATGCCCGGGGGCGCCGGGCGAAAGCGGATAGGCGAACCACGGGCGACCCTCCCACACCGGCAGGCTCGAGGCGCAGACACCGGACCCTTCCAGTCGCACACGCAACTGGCCCGGTCCCAGCGGCGGTGCGGGTCGGCGTTCGATCCGGAACTGGCGCGGCGAGCAAAGCACCGCGGCGAGGTGGGTCTTCATGGCGAAGCGGTCACCGGGCGCGGCTCATTCGTCCGGCGCGCCGAAGGTTGCTGCGATGTCGCGGGCACCGGCGGGCGCCGCGGAGGAGATCGGCACGTCGGATGCCGCGGCCCGATGTGCGGCGAGCCATTCGTAGGTGCGCAGAAGGCCGGTGCGCAGATCCACCTGCGGCCGCCATCCCGTCTCCCGCGCGAAGGACCGGTAGTCGGACACGTAGTAGCGCTGGTCGCCGGCGCGCCACTCGCCGAAGTCGATCGCCAGGGTGGCACCGCGGAGCTCCTCCACCAGCGCGAGGATCTCCAGCACGCTGAGGGCGTTCGCGGAGCCCCCGCCGAGGTTGAACGCGTGGCCGCGCAAACCGGCGATCTTCTCCTCGGCGAGCAGCAAGGCGGCCACGAGATCCTCCACGTAGAGAAGATCCCGCACCTGCTTGCCGTCGCCGAAGATCGTCACGTGACGGTCGTTGAGCGCGGCCCCGAGGAAATGCGTCACCCACCCCTGCTCCGGTGCCGGCACCTGGTGCGGGCCGAAGACGCAGCTCAGGCGCAGGACGCACGCGGGGAGGCCGAAGGTGCGCGCCGCATCGAGCACGTACTGGTCGGCCGCGCCCTTGGAACAGCCGTAGGGAGTTTCGAAACACAAGGGGCGGCCCTCGCCGATGCCGCGGAGCGCCTCCGGCTCGCCGGCAAGCACATACCGGCGCCGCGCCTCGCGCAGCGGGAGGTCGCCGAGCGCCCCGTAGACCTTTGCGCTGGAGGCGTGGATCAGGGTCGGCGGCGTCTCCATGTTTCGGAGAACCTCAACGACATTGAGCGTGCCGCGCGCGTTCACCTCGAAGTCGAGCACGGGGTCGGCGAGGCTCGCGGTGACGGCGGTCTGGGCGGCGAAATGGTAGACGGTCGCCATGCCGCGGGCCGCCCGCGCGAGCGCCGCGCGATCGCGGATGTCGGCGATCTCGGTGCGCAGCAGGTTCGGATAACGCTCGGCCAGCCAGCGTAGGTTCGTGTCCGCACCCGGGCTTGCGAGGTTGTCGAACACGACCACGGGAGTGCCTTCGTCGAGCAGGCGGCCGGCGAGGTTCACCCCGAGGAAGCCCGCCCCGCCAGTGATGAGGACGGGGCCGCGTCTGCGCTCGAGCCCGCCGGCTGGGGCGACTTCGGTCATACGGTGAGCCCTCGGACGGACAGCTCCGCGCTGGCGCCGTGCACCCTCGCGACGGAGATCTGGCCCTCCAGCCAGCCGGCGAGGTCCCGCAGCCCCGTGGCGAAGTCCATCTGTGGTTTAAAGCCGAGCACGCGACGCGCCAGCGAGAGGTCGGCAAAACAATGCCGGATGTCGCCCGCCCGATAGCGCTCGGTGACCTCCGGCTCGACCCGGGTCCTGCCCAGGGCGAGCGCGAGGCTCGCGGCGACCTGCAGCACCGTGCGCTGCTGGCCGCTGCCGATGTTGAGGACCTGATCGACCGCGGACTCCCGCTCGAGCGCGAGGCGGCACGCCCGCGCGATATCCGCCACATGGACGAAGTCCCGCTGCTGCCCGCCGTCCTCGAAGATCTGCGGCGCCTGCCCGGCGAGCAGTCGCGAGGCGAAGATCGCCAGCACGCCGGTATAGGGGTTCGAGAGCGCTTGCCGCGGTCCGTAGACGTTGAAGAAACGCAGCGCCACGGTCGGAATCCGGTACGCCCGCCCGACGATCAACGACAGCCGCTCTTGATCGTACTTCGATAGCGCATACACCGAGGCGAGACTCGGCGGCTTGCTCTCGGGGGTGGGCACGGGCGAGAGGATGGTCCCGCGCCCGTCGCGCAGCTCCCAGTCGCGGGCTTGAAGCTGGGCGAGCGGCCGGTCGACCCCGGGCACGGGAGTGCCGTCGGCCGCGCGGTACAGGCCCTCGCCGTAGATGCTCATGCTCGAGGCGACGACGAGGCGGCGCACCGGCCGGGCGGCGAGCGCCTCGAGCAGCACGGCCGTGCCCTCCGTGTTGGTGCGGCAATAGTCGGCGATCTGGTACATGCTCTGGCCCACGCCGACGCGGGCTGCGAAGTGGAAGACGGCGCCCACGCCCTCGAGGGCCTCCCGCACGGCCGCGGGATCGCGCACGTCCCCGACCTGGAGGTCGACGTCGGGATGGAGGTAGGCCGGCCGCTGGCGCGCCGGGCCGTGGACCTGGGGCACCAGACAATCGAGCGCCCGCACACTGTAGCCGTGGCGGAGCAGTTCGTCCGCCAGGTGGGAGCCGATGAAACCGGCGCCGCCGGTGATGAGGATTTTCTCTCGCATGGAATCATGGCGACGCATTCCCGACGAACGCCGCGGCCGAAACCGGGCGTGCCGCCGCGCACCGCCGAAAGGTCAGAGGTTCTCCTGTCCCGGTGAGCGCGGCCGCAGAGCCGCGGGCGTCAGCGGCTCACCCCGCGGGGCTCGTCCGGCGGCTTCCTCCGATGCCGGTTCCCCGCGCCGATCGTGGTGTTTCGCGGGCGCGACAGCGGACTGGGCGGCGGCCCGCGCGGGG
>JAEZSJ010000352.1 GCA_023443985.1 Verrucomicrobiota bacterium
CCCGTCCGACGCGCTGCCGCCGCGCGCGCACGTGCAGGCGATCACGCCGCCCGGGCTTCCCCTCGCGACCGCCCTGCAGCGCGCGCCGGAGCTGCTCGCGACCGCGGTGGCGACGATCGGACGCGAATCATCCGGGGCCGGAGTTGCGCCCCGCCGGTCCGCCGGCTCATGTCACGGGCGATGACCGCCGACCCCCAGCACCGCCACCGCCGTATCCGCCGCGTGAAAACGCTGCTGCGGTTCGCGCCACGGCGGGCGCGGTTCCACCGCTACCCGTTGATCGGCCGTTTCGCAGGCTTCGCCCGGCGCCAGCCGTACCTCTGGTCCTTCCGCGCCGCGAACCTCACCCGTGCGTTCTACGCCGGCTCGATCCTCGCGTTGCTGCCCGTGATGGGGTTGCAGCTGCCGCTGGCCCTGCTGCTCTCGCTCGCCCTGCGGACCAACCTCATGGTGGTCGGCGGTCTGCAATTCATCTCGAATCCGGCCACCGTCTGGGTCTACGGCGGCACGTGGTGGGTCGGGAACCAGGTGATCGAAGCCACCGGACTGGGCGAGAGCGCCGTGCCCTCCGATCAACCGATCGAACTGGCCGACCCGGACGGCCACGCCGCCGAACCGCCCCGCTGGTCCCACCGGCTCGGCAACTCCGTCAACGCCCTCGTGCTCGGCGGCATCATCTGCGGCACACTCCTGGGTGCCGCGCTCGATCTCTCCACCCGGCTCCTTTCCCGCTACTGGCGCCGCACCCATCCCGCCGCCCAGGCCTCCGCCGCGCCTCCGCCGACACCGTGAAACGTCCGGCGGGCACCGCCGATTCACGCGTCCGCCCCGTTTCGACTCGACGCGTCCGCACACCCTCCAAGAGTAGCCGCCCATGCCCCCCACGGTCGCGCCTCCGCTGCTCCGTCTCCGTTGTCTCGTCATGCTCGGCTTGGCGCTCTGTGGTTTCGGCTGCACCGAAGCGCAACCGGCCAAGGCGCCGCCGGCCCGCACCGCGGCGCCCATCGCCGCCGTCGTCCCCCGCCCGGTCGATCGCATCTACCCGGTGATGCTCGGCATCGACGCGCTCGAGGCGGACGGTTTCGCCGCCGTGCGCGGCAAACGTCTCGGGCTGCTCACCCATCCGGCCGGCGTGAACCGGCGCGGGATCAGCACCGTCGAGGTGCTCCGTCGCGCACCGGGGGTCAACCTCGTCGCGCTCTACGGCGTCGAGCACGGGATCGACGGCACGATCCCCGCCAGCAAGAACTACCAGGACACCGTCCACGCCGCAACCGGCCTGCCTGTCTTCTCCCTCTACAACGGTCGCTCCCGCAAGCCCACGCCCGCCCAGCTCAAGACGATCGACGCCCTCGTCGTCGACCTGCAGGACATCGGCACCCGCAGCTACACGTTCATCAGCGCGATGAAGATCTGCATGGAGGCGTGTTTCGAGAACGGGAAGGAGGTCATCGTCCTCGACCGGCCCAATCCGCTCGGCGGCCTGAAGGTCGACGGCCCGCCGCTCGACAGCGACCTGATGAGCTACGTGGGCGCGTTCCGCGTGCCGTACGTGCACGGCCTCACGATGGGCGAGCTCGCGCTCGTGGCGAAGAACACCCCGGGCGTGCTCTCCGTGCCCGAGCCCGTGCGGCTCAAGGGCAGACTCACCGTGATCCCGATGAAGGGCTGGCGCCGCTCGATGCGCTGGCCCGAGACCGGCCTGAAGTTCGTGCCGACTTCGCCCATGATGCGCACCTTCGGCTCCGCCGCCGGCTACGCGATGACCGGCCTCGGGTGCGAGATCGGCGGCTTCAAGCACGGCATCGGCACTGGGTATCCGTTCCGCACGCTCAGCTTTCCCAAGAAAAGCCCCGAGGAGCTCAAACGCGCCCTCGATGCGCTCCGCCTCCCCGGCGTGGCGTTCAGCGTGATCGGCACCACCGACAGCAAGGGCAACCCGATGCGTGGCGTGTACACCGAGATCACCGACTGGAACTCCTGGCGCCCCACCGAGCTGAGCTTCCACCTCATGCAGCTCGCCGCCGCGTGGAACCCGAAGAACCCTTTCGCCAGCGCCACCGCCACCCAGGCCGACCTGTTCCGGAAACACACCGGCTCCCGCGCCCTCTGGCAGGCGCTCGTGCGGGACGGCCCCCGCACCAATGTCGCCGCGCTCCACGAGGACTGGCGCCAGCGCGCGTTGCAGTACCAGCGGCAGACCCGGCGCTTCTGGCTCTACCAGCCGTAACGAAACACCAGTTACAATCAGTCCCATGCACCGGCACGCCACCGGCCTCGCGGCCGACGATCCTCCGCCGGGCGGCGCGCGGCCGGTTCTCGCCCCCCGCCCCGGCCGCGCCGCGCGTGCGGTCCCCGCGGCGGCCGCTGGATTCTTCCCCCCATGATCAGCACCCTCCTCTCGGTCCTCGGCGGCCTCGGCATGTTCCTCTTCGGCATGAAGATCATGTCGGAGTCCCTCAGAAGCTCTCCGGCGAGAAGCTGCGCGCGGTCATGCGCACCGTGGCCGGCAACCGTTTCTCCGGAGTGGGCACCGGGTTCCTGGTGACATGCCTGGTGCAGTCGTCCTCGGCCACCACGGTGATGATCGTGAGCTTCGTCAATGCGGGCCTGCTCACGCTGTTCGAGGCGACGGGGATGATCATGGGCGCCAACATCGGCACGACCACGACGTTCTGGCTGGTGTCGTTCTTCGGCTTCAAGTTCAGCATCAGCTCGGTCGCGCTGCCGATCATGGGTCTGGCCCTCCCGCTGCTCTTCGTGAAGCAGCCGAAGCTGCGCAGCGCCGGCGAGTTCTGCATGGGCTTCGGCCTGCTCTTCCTCGGGCTCATGTTCCTCAAGGACTCCGTCCCGGACATCCGCCAGAACCCCGAGATCCTCGAGTTCATCACGCGGTTCACCGGCCACGGGCTCGGCTCCGTGCTGATCTTTTTCGTCTTCGGCACGCTGCTCACGATCGTCGTGCAGTCCTCGTCGGTCGCGGGCGCGATCACCCTCACGATGGCCTACAAGGGCTGGATCGACTACCCGAGCGCCTGCGCCATCATCCTGGGCGAGAACGTCGGCACCACGGTGACCGCCAATCTCGCGGCGCTCGGCGGCAACCTCGAGGCCAAACGGGCCGCCCGCGTCCACCTCCTCTTCAATCTGATCGGCGTCGTCTGGTGCATCGCCGTGTTCGGGCCGTTCACCCGCCTGGTCGACTGGCTCATTCCCGGCGATCCGGCCGCCCCCGAACACATCCCGCTGCACATGGCGGGCTTCCACACGCTCTTCAACATCGTCAACACCACCCTGCTCATTGGCTTCGTCGGGCACCTCAACCGCCTCGCCACCTTCGCGGTGCGCACCTCGCCCGCGGCGACCAAGGACCACGTGGAGCTCGACTCGCCGCTGCTCCCGCACACCGGCGAGCTCAACCTCGCCGAGGCCGAGCGCGACCTCCAGCGCATGGCCGACCTCACCCGCGGGCTGGTCGTCGGCTTCGATTCCCTCTTCGAGACCGCGCCGGCCGACCTCGACGCCCGCGTCGCCGAGCTCAAACAGCTCGAACAGCAGAGCGACCGCAAGGCCGTCGAAACCACCCAGTACCTCCTGCGCTGCGCCTCCAGCGGACTGAGCGAGGAGGCCATGGGCCGCGTCACCGCCATGGTGCGCGTCGTGGCCGAACTCGAGGACATGTGCGACCGCGGCTACCGCCTCGTCATCCTCGCGGAGCGCAAGCACCGCAAACGCCGCGCGCTGCCCCCGGAAGTGTTCAGCCAGGTGCACAGCTTCGCCCAGGTCCTCCTGCAGTTCATCGACTTCGCCTCCGCCCAGCTTCGCTTGGACACCCGGGCGGCCGACATGGCCACCGCGTACCAGCTGGAGAACACCATCGACCAGCAACGCAAGGCGCTCCGCAAGGAGTCCGTCCGCCGGATGCAGGGCAACAGCGAGGCGATCAAGGCGGAGATGCTCTACATCGACATCCTCAACAACATCGAGGCGATCGGCGACCACTCGCTCAACATCCTGCAGGCCCTCCGCCACCGCGACTGAATCGCCCCCCCGCGGCCCGTGTGTCCGCCCCGCGCCGCGGCAGCGGCCCCGGCACCACGCCACCCCCGCGGCGAAACGAGGATCCACTCCGCGCTCCGGAACGGGGGGCGCCTCCGGACTGCCGAAGTTTTGTCAAATTCTCCGGCGCACGCCTCCCGCCGCAGCGAAGGGTTGCCGCGCTCCCCGCCACCGTTCTTGCTCCCCTGTTCGCCGGCGTGCGCGGCGAGATCCCGCGCGCCGCCGTTTTCCCAATCCTCCGCATCATGCACCCTGTTCGCCGTTCCGTCCTTGCCGCCCTGATCGTTCTCGCCCCGCTCGCCCTGCGGGCCGCCGACCCCGCCCCGGAAACTCCCGCGGCCACCGCCTCCGCCGAGGAGGAGCCGAAGACCTTCGCCGAGGCGCTCCACCGCAAGGGCGTGAAGACCACCGAGGGCCCCGCCAAGGTCGCACTCGGCGCCGTCGCCGAATATCGCCTCCAGCCCGGCCAGCATTTCATCGGACCCGACTCCCTCGACCTCTTCTACAAGCTCACCCACAACATGCGCGGTGGCGACGAGGTCGGCGTCGTGATCGACCCCGCCGGCTGGATGCTCTTCTTCGACTTCGCCGAGGTGGGTTACGTGAAGGACGACGAGAAGGACCAGCTCGACGGCGAGAAACTGCTCGCCTCGATGCGCGAAAACCAGGCCGCCGCGAACAAGGCGCGGCAGAAGCAGGGCTGGGACGAGATGAAGCTCCAGGGCTGGGCCGCCACCCCGCGTTACGACGAGAAGACCCACAACCTCACCTGGGCGCTCAAGCTCTCCTCCTCGCGCGACAACCACCAGTCGTATTGGATCAATGAGAACATTCGCCTGCTCGGCCGCGGCGGCTACATGAACGTCACCCTCGTCGCCGATCCCGAGGAGTACGAGGCCGCCTCGCAGGCCACCGCCACGCTGCTCGCCGGCAGCTTCGGCTACACCTCCGGCCATCGCTACGCCGAGTGGAAGAAGGGCGACAAGATCGCGGCGGTGGGCCTCTCCGCACTCGTCCTCGGCGGCGGTGCCGCGGCCGCGGCCAAGATGGGCCTGCTCTCGAAGCTCGGCGGACTCCTGGGCAAGCTCGGCAAGGGCATCATCGTCGTGATCGCCGCCATCGGCGCCGGCATCGTGAAGCTCGTCAAGAAGCTCTCCGGCTCCCACCCGACCGACTCGCAGTCCTGAACGGGCGCCCCACGCGGGGCGCCGCATCCGGACGGCGTGATCACCCTCCGGATGCCGTGGGTGCGGCGGAGGCGGACCGGCGGGCGCCGCGCAGCGCGCGTGTGGCGTTCTCTGCGTTGCCTTCCGCCCTCCCCGGAACCTTTCTCCCCTCATGTCCGAATGGTGGTCCGTGCTCGCGATCTTCTGGATCGCCTTCCTCGTCGACGGCCTCCGCCGGCGGCGCCTGGCGCACACCACCGTCCGCCGCGCCGCGCCGCGGCCCGCGCTCCTGCGTCATGAGCGCCTCCACCTCCTGCCACCCGTGCCCTGGGCCTGGCGCCTCCGCGCCGACGACCCGCCGTTCGCCCTCTCCCCGGAGGGGATCTGCAACCAGACTGCGGCGACCGCCGGCCGGCCGGCCGAGCGCGCCCTGTTCACCGCCGTGTGGCGCTGGGAACAGGTCGGGAC
>JAEZSJ010000425.1 GCA_023443985.1 Verrucomicrobiota bacterium
GTAGCGGTCGGCGAAGGCCTTGTCGACGACGCAGACGCGGGCCGGGCGGTGGCTATCGGCCGGTTCGAGCAGGCGGCCGCGCAGGAGCGGGATGCCCATCGCCGCCCAGTAGTCGGGAGAGACGCGGGACATGTAGTGGGTTTTCAGCGGCTTGCCCGGGGCGGAGGGGTGGTCCTCGACGGCGGTGGCGTTGTCGTTGGTGCGGTTGGTGAACGGCAGGCCGGTCGAGAGCGCGGCGTGGGTGACGCCCGGCAGCGCGCGCAACGAGTCCAGGAGGCGCTCCGCGAAGACCAGTTGCGCCGGCTGGTCCTGGTAGCTCTTCCACGGCAGGGAGACCCGGCCGCAGAGGACGTTGTCGGCCGAGAAACCCGAAGAGGTCGCGAGAATGCGCTGGAGGCTGCGGCCCAGCAGTCCGGCGCTGGCGAGGAGAACGAAGGCGAGCGCGATCTGCGCGACGATGAAGGTGTGGCGCAGGCGCAGGGCGGCGCGGGTGGTGGTGCCGCCGCGGTTCTCCGTCTGCAGCGTGGCGGCGAGGCGGGCGCGCAGGTTGTACCAGACGATCGGTGCGGCGAGCACGACGCCCAGGACGAGAGCGGCGACCAGCCCCACGGCGGCCAACCGGTGGTCGAAGCGGATGCTCGCGCCCAACGGGAGCTGGGCGGACCAGAGCACGCGGAGGAGGTCGATCCCGAGCGAGCCGAGGAGGAGGCCGAGCGACGCCCCGACGAGCGTGAGGAGCAGCGTCTCCGCCAGGACCTCCGAGGCGACATGGCGCTGCCCCGCGCCGAGCGCCTGGCGGACGGCGAGATCCTTCGTGCGGCCGCTCGCGCGGATGAGCAGCAGATTGGTGAGGTTGACGATGCCGATCAGAAGCAGGAACGCTCCACCCGCCTGCAGGAGAAGCAGGATCGGGCGGATGGTCCGCACGTGGTCCGCGTGGAGGCCGGCGACGGTGGTGTGGAAGCCGGCGTCCTTGACCAACTGGGCCACGGGGTCGTCGACGAGCAGCCGGGCGTTGAACGCATCGAGCTGCGACTGGGCGTCGGCCATGGTGGCCCCGGGGGCGAGGCGGGCGATCATCTGGTGCCCGTTGGAGTGGCGGTAGCGGATCTCGCGCTGGGTGATCTCGTGCGAAGCGGGGCGGAAGAACTGCGCGCGACTGGAGAGGTAGCGGAAGCCCGGGGGCAGCACACCGACGACGGTGATGGTGAGCCCGTCGTTGAGGAACGTGCGGCCGAGCACATCCGGGGCGGCGTGAAAATGGCGGCGCCAGAACTCGTCGGTGAGGATGGCGACCATGTCGGTCTGGTAGGTGAGCTCGGCGTCGGTGAAGGGCCGGCCGAGCGCGAGTGGCACGCCGAGGGTGGCGAAGAACTCGGGGGTGACGCGGGCGGAATCGACGCGGTCGGGGGTGGTGCCGTCGCCGACGATGAAGCTGGCGTCCTGATAGAGGGAGACCGAGGCGAGCGCGGGCAGGGCGCCGCGGCGTTCGAAATAATTGGGAATCGAGGCGCTGGAGCGTTCGGCGCCGGCGCCGGGATAGCCGTTGAACAGGATGACGAGGCGCTCGGGTGCCGGGAAGGGGAGCGGGCGCACGAGGACCGCGTCGACGACGGCGTAGATGGCGAGGTTGGCGCCGAGGCAGAGGGCGAGGGTCGCGACCGCGGTGGCGGTGAACCCCGGGGCCTTGGCGAGGACTCGCAGCGCGTGTCGGAGATCGGAGAACATCGGAGTATCGAAGAAACGGGGATTTCCGGGCTAGGCGGCCACGAGCATGCCGTCGGCGAGGCGGATGACGCGGGAGCCATAGGCGGCGTTCTCGGCGGAGTGGGTGACCTGCACGATGGTGACGCCCTGCTCGCGGTTGAGTTTCTGGAACAGCTCCATGATCTCGCGGCCCTGGTCGGAGTGGAGGTTCCCGGTCGGTTCGTCGGCGAGCAGGATCTTCGGGTTGGCCACGAGGGCACGGGCGACCCCGACCAGTTGCTGCTGGCCGCCGGAGAGCTGGTTGGGGAAGAGGTCGCGTTTGCCCACGATGTTGAAACGGTCGAGCAGGTCGCACACGGCGGCCTGTCGCTGGCGGCGCGGGATGTCGCGGTACGAGAGCGGGATCTCGAGATTCTCGGCGACGGTGAGGTCGTCGATGAGGTGGTAGGCCTGGAAGACGAAGCCGATGTTCTTCTTCTGGAGCGCCGAGCGCTCGGCCTTCCCGAGGCGGTGGACGGGGGTGCCCTCGAAGTCGTATTCACCCTGCCATTCCGAATCGTGGAGGCCGAGGATGTGCAGCAGGGTCGACTTGCCCGAGCCCGACGGCCCCATGATGGAGACGAATTCGCCGGCCGCGATCTCGAGGTTGATGTTGCGCAGGGCGAAGTAGGGCCCGCTCTTGAGCGGGTAGATGCGGGAGAGATGGCGGAGGTTGAGCATGGCAGGGTGGCGGCCGGAGGGCGGAAGCCGGTGGACGGGCGAGGGGGGAACGGACGGTGGGATCAGTCCTCGGAATCGAACAGACGGAAGAGGGTGTCGGCGGGGCGGTGGCGGCGGTCGTTCCAGTATCTTGCAAACTGCGACTGGGTGAGGATGCCGACCGGACCCTCGTAGATGCCGCCCACGCCGTGGGTGTCGCAGACGCGCACGGCGATGGTGTTGGTCTCCTTGAGGAGGGCGGCGGGGAAGTTGTAGGCGCGGTTGAGCGAGTAGGTCCGGTCCTCGCCGCGTTGGACGGGGTCGTCGATGCGGCCGCTGCGGCCGATGGAGACACCGTTGAGGAAGACCTCGTCGTAGTCGTCGATCTTCCCCAGAACGAGGACCAGCGTCGTCTCGGTGTAGGTGCGGTCGAGGCGGAAGGTCTTGCGGTACCAGCCGTAGCCATCGAGGTCGGGGTGGCCGGCCTGCTCCCAAGCGGAGGGCACGACGATCGGCCGGAACGCCGACTCGTCGCACGCGGGCTCCTTCCACGCGGGATTGTCGCCGGGGGCGAACTTCCACTCGCCATCGAGGCCGAGGCCGGCGGGCAGCGGGTGGCCGGTGTAGAGGCCGATCCGGCCGCGCACCATGCCGCCGATCCCGCCGCCGTCGAAGACCCGGACGGCGATCACGTTGGTGTCCCCGTGTAAGAGATACGCGGCGGGCACGGCGTAGGCGCGGCGCTCGTTGTAGGCCGAACGGTAGTCGGGCGGGAACTGGCCGAGCCCGCCGACGCGGTGGCCGTTGACGAAGACCTCGTCGGTGTCGTCGATCCGGCCGAGCAGGAGCACCAGGCTTTTCTCCTCGTAGCCGCGCGGCATCGGGAAGGACTTCCGGTACCAGGCGAAACCGTTGTAGTCGCGGTACCCGTCCTCCTGCCACGCGGCGGGCACGTCGATCTTGGTCCACTCACGGTCGTCGAAGGCGGGCGCGGCGCGGGTGGGATCGTCGCCGACGGCGAAACGCCAGGTGCCGTCGAGCCGGACGACGCGTTTGGTGGTCTCGGCGGCGAGGGCGAGCGGGTTGTCGGCCGGGAGTGCGTAGGTTGGGGCGAGCAGGACCAGGCAGAGGATCAGGCGGTGGGGAGGGAGGAGGTGCATGGCAGGGGCGGAACGGGTGGTGCGGGGGAAATCACTCGGAGCGGAGGGCGACCATGGGGTCGACGCGGGTCGCGCGGCGGGCGGGGATCCAAGCGGCGAGGAGCGCGGCGGTGGCCAACAGCCCGGCGGCGCCGGCGAGCACCAGCGGGTCGAACGGGCTCACACGGTAGAGCAGCGCCGAGAGGGCGCGGCCCACGGCGACCGCGAGGAACAGGCCCGCGGCGAGGGAGAGCACCATCTGCCGGACTCCCTGCCCAAGGAACAACCGCAGCACGTCGGCGGGCCGGGCCCCGATCGCCATGCGGATGCCGATCTCCCGCTCCCGGCGGGCGACCGTGTAGGACTTCACACCGTACACGCCCGCGACGGCGAGGATCAGCGCGATGGCGCCGAACACGCCGAAGAGGATCGCACCGAGGCGCACGACCCAGAAGCCGACGTTGGACTCGACGATGTCGGAGAGCGTCCGCAGCGCCAGCATGGGCAGGTTCGGATCACCGCGTCGCAGCGCTGCGCGAAGGCCCGGCACGGAGGCGGCCAGTGTCGCGGTGTCCGAACGGTCGAGACGGACATGGAGAAAGGCGCCGCCGCCGAAGCCGCGGGCGAAGGGCACGAAGAGGCGCTTGGGCGGTTCGGCAGCGAGGATGTCGTGCCGATGCGCGGCGACGATGCCCACCACCTCGAACTCCGGGCGCGAGCCGTCGCCCTCCGGGGTCGAGAACTGCACGCGCTCGCCGAGGGCGTCTCGCGAGGGAAAGAGGCGTCGGGCCATGGTCTCGTCGAGGATCACGACGCGGGCGGAGGGATCGTCCTCCTCGAGGGAGGTGAAACCGCGGCCGCGCAGCAGCGGGATGCCGAGCGTGGCGAAGTAGTCGCCCGCGACGGCGGTGAAGAGGCCGTTGGCGAACTGCGGCTTGCCGTCGGGACCGGTGGCGCCGCCCACGGCGCTGAGCACGCGGGTGTCGCTGAGCGCGCCGAACGGCAGGAGCGTCGCCAAGGCGGCGTGTCGGGCGCCGGGCTGGCGGCCCGCCTGGTCCAACAGCGCGTGGATACGCTGGCGCATCGCGGTCCGGTCGAGATCGAGCAGCGAGTAGTCGACTTCGGCGACCAGGCTGCCGCGCGGATCGAAGCCCGGCGAGACGGTCCGCGCCGCGACGACCGCGCGGAGGAACAGCCCGGCGCTGACGACCAGCATGAGCGCGAGGGCGAGCTGGGCCATCACGAGCAGTTGCCGCGGAGCGAAGAAGCCGGTGAGGGCGCGTCGGCCGTGCGCCTCGTCGCCCTGCGCCTTGAGGGAGACCGTGAGGTCCGGCTGCGAGACGCGCCAGGCCGGGACGAGCGCGAAGAGCAGGGTGGCCAGCGTGCAGAAGCCGAAGGTCGCGGCGACGATCCGCAGGTCGGGATCGAGCGGCAGCACGATGGCGAAATGCAGGGTGCTGAGCAGTTGGCCGACGGACTCGACCAGCAGGGCGTTCGCCCACACGGAGACCAGCAGCCCCAGCGCGCCGCCCGCCAGCGACAGCGCGAGCCCTTCGATGAGGAGCTGGCGCACGAGGACCCAGCGGGTCGCGCCGACCGCCGCGCGCACGGCGAACTCGCGGGCGCGCGCGGTGCCGCGGGCGAGCATGAGGTTGGCGAGGTTCAGGCACGCGATCAGAAGCACCGCACCCGCCAGCGCGAGCAGGAGCACCGCGAATCGGCCCACGCCAGCCTCCGAGGTCGGTTCGGTGTTCAGGCTGAAGCGCGGCAACGGTTGGAGCACCAGTTCGCGCGGTCCGGCGACGGCGTCCGCCCCGACCGAGTCGAGCCGTGTCGCCAGCGCCGGGAGGTGGACGGCGGCGGTCTCGGGCGTGAGGCCGGGTTGCAGCCGGGCGACGAGGTTCAGTTCGAAGCTGCGCGGATCCTCCAACCGCTGGCCGGTCGTGCGGGCGTCGGTGAACGCGGTGACGAGATCGCGCACGCCCAGCGGCAACCACAGCTCCGGCCCGACGACCGCGTTGCCGCCGCTGAAGGTGCGCGGCATCACGCCGACGACGGTGAATGACCGGCCGTTGATCCGCAGCGGACTGCCGACGATGTCGGAGCGGCGGCCGAGCCGCCGCCAGAGCGAGTCGCTGAGCACCGCAACCGGAATGGCCGCGCCGGCGCGAGACTCCTCGGCGGTGAAAAAGCGGCCCTGGGCCGGCGGCGTCCCGTGGATGCGGAGGTAGCCGTCTGTCACCAGAAACGTGATGCTGCGGCGGATGGTTTCGCCCATCCCCACGCCGACGGACGTGTATTCGACGGCGCCGACGTCGGCGAGGACCTGGTTCGCCTGCTGGAGCGCGAGGAATTCGGCGTAGGAGAACTGCCGGAAGTCGCGCTCGGCGCCGCGGCGGGCCGCGAACAAGTTGACGACCTCCTCGGGCCGGTGGGCGATGAAGGGGCGCAGGAACGCGGCATCGACGATGGCGAAGATCCCGGAGTTCACGCCGATGGCGGCGGCGAGGCTGAACACGGCCAGTGCGGTGAACCCCGGAGTCCGGGCGAGGAGGCGCAGGGCGAAGCGGAGTTCGTTGAGCATCGGCGGGGGCAGGGGCGGGC
>JAEZSJ010000021.1 GCA_023443985.1 Verrucomicrobiota bacterium
GCCGTGGGCGATCGCCGCGGTCGCCGGCGAGGCGCCGCGGTACAGCGGCAACAGGGAGGTGTGGAGATTGAATACACCCAGCCGCGGGGCCGCCAGGAAGTCGTCCTTCAGCAGCTGCCCGTAGGCCATGACGAGCGCCGCGTCGGCGCGAAGCTCCTGCAGTTGCGCCACGTCGCCGGGACCGAGCCGCTCCGGCTGGAGCACTGGCAGCCCACGGGCGAGGGCCCACTCCTTGATCGGACCGGCCTGCAGCTTCTGGCCGCGGCCGTGCGGCCGGTCAGGCTGGGTGAACACGGCCACGATCTCGGCGGGCGGGCGCTCGGCGCCGGCGAGCTGCTCGAGCAGCGGCAGCGCGATGGCGTCGGACCCCAGGAAGACGAGACGGAGCGGGGACATGCGGGGCGGAGACGGGATTCAGCGGTAACGGACCGCAGGGCGCGGCCCAACACGAAAAAGGCGCGGGCCGCTCGGGCCCGCGCCGGAAAGGACGCTATGGCGCGCTGGTGCGATTACTCGTCGCCGTCGTTGCCGATCGCCTCGACCGGGCAGCCCTCGAGCGCCTCGGTGCACTGGGCGAGCTCTTCGTCGGTCGCGGGCTGCTTGACCACGTAGGTGTAGCCACCCTCTTCATTGCGGGCGAAGAAGTCCGGGGCGGTCTCGCGGCACAGATCACAGTCGATGCACTGCTGGTCGACGTAGAATTTGCCGGCGATGTTGTCTGCCCATTTCTCAGCTTTGTTGGCCATAGTGGCGCAAGAAGAAGTGGGCGTTGGAATCCGAGTCAAGAGGCGAAGCCCCGGGGAGAAATGCCCGTGGCGGGTTTGAGATCCGTGGCCGCGGCTCCGCGCCGCGTCGGCAGAATCCGGTACTTTCCCGGCACCTCGGCTTGACCGTTGCAAAAGCGGGCCGACAGCTTTGTTTCCGTCAGGATGTTCCGATTGGCCTACACCACACGATGATCTCCGACCGCCATTACATGCGAGAGACCAACCCCGCGCGGGAGTTGGCGCCCCTGCTCTGGCTCATCGGCGGGTTGGTGGCGGCGTTCGTGCTGCAGCGCGTGGCGGACTCCTTTGCCCCGGGGTTCACCGCACGTTGGCTCGCGCTGACACCGGAAGGGATCGTGCGCGGGCGGATCTGGACGCTCGCGACCTACGGGTTGCTCCATGAGCCCCAGAATCTCTGGCACCTCATCGGCAACGCGCTCGGCATCCTCTTCCTCGGCCGGCTGCTGCTGCCCGCCGTGGGCGCGAGCCGTTTCCTGTGGACGTTCGCGGGCGGGGTCGTCGCCGGCGGGGTGCTGTGGCTGGCGGTGAACTTCTTCCGCGCCGGCGCCGTGCCGCTCATCGGCGCCTCGGGCGGCACCTACGCTGTGCTCGCGTTGTTCTGCTGCCGGTTCGCCTACGAGCGGATGACCTTCCTGCTCTTCTTCATTCTCCCGGTCACGGTCGTCCCGCGGTACCTGTTGATGGTGGTGGGCGGCATCACGGCGCTCTTCTTCGTGTTCGCCGAGCTTTTCCCGATCGGCGCGCCGAGCGGCATCGCCCACTCGGCTCATCTGGCCGGCCTCCTGGCCGGCATCATCGCCCATCGGGCGATGAACCGCGCCGACGCCGCCCCGGCCGAGGAGTCCGCTCCGCGCCGCGCGGTCGAGCTCCCCGCGTGGATGCGCAAACGCAAGGAGACCGCCGAGCCGCCCCCGGCGTTCAAGGTCAACATCACCGCCCGCGAGAATCTCAAGGCCGAGGTCGACCGGATCCTGGACAAGATAAACACCAGCGGCTTCGCCTCCCTCACCCCCGAGGAGAAACGCACGCTCGACGCCGCGCGGAACCTGCTGAGTAAGCACTAGTTCCCCCCCCCCCGCAGTCCCGGTCGGACCGCCGCGATTACGAACTCCGCCCCGGGCCCGCGCTACGGCATCGCGAACTTGCGCCGATTTCGGTCCACGCAAAACTCACCGCCCACCACCGGAACCTTTCCGCCCCCGGCGTTTCCTTCTTCCGAACTTTTCCGCCCGTGACCCGACGCCTTTCCACCCTCCTCCTGCTGGCCGCCGCGACCGCCTTCACGTTCCGTCCGGCGCTCGCCTCGCAGGTCTCGGCCCCCGACACCCTCACCACCACCCCGTTGATGGTGAAGGAGACGACCCGCATGGTGCGGTTCCTCGAGAGCTTCCATTTCCAGGGCCGCGAGCTCACCAACGACGACTTCCGCCAGCTCATCCCCGACTTCATGGGTGAGCTCGATGCGCACCGCATGTTCTACCTGGCGACGGACCGCGACCAGCTCACCGCGCAGTTCGGCGAACGCCTCGCCAAGGACCTCCGCTATCTCGGCAACATCGACGCCGCCTACGCGGCGTTCCGCATCTACCGGGAGCGCGTCGCCGCCCGGGTCACTTGGATCAACCTCGAACTCGACCAGGAGATCGATTTCACCACCACGGAGGTTTTCCGCTGGGACCGTTCCAAGGCCGAGTGGCCCACCACCCTCGACGAGGCCAACACGCTCTGGCGCCAGCGCCTGAAGTTCGAGCTGCTCCAGGACCTCCTCAATGACAAGACCATCGAGGTCGCCAAGGAGAACGTCCGCAAACGCTACGACCGGCTCCTCAAGAGCCTCGACGAGTTCGGCAGCGAGGAGATCCAGGAGGCCTACCTCACCGCGCTCGCCGCCATGTACGACCCGCACACGTCCTACATGTCGCCCAGCACCCTCGACGATTTCAACATGCAGATGCGCCTCAAGCTCATCGGCATCGGCGCCCAGCTCTCCGAGGAGGACGGCGTCTGCACCATCCGCGAGCTCATCCCCGGCGGCCCGGCCGATCTCTCCAAGCAACTTCACCCCAACGACAAGATCATGGGCGTCGCCCAGGGTCCGGCGGAGTTCGTCGATGTCGTCGGCATGAAGCTGCGCAAGGTCGTCCAGCTCATCCGCGGCGACAAGGGCACCACTGTGCGCCTCCTTGTCCAGCCCGGCGACGCCACCGATCCCTCCGCCCGGCGCGAGATCGTGATCGTGCGCGACGAGGTCAAGCTGAACGACAAACGCGCTCGCGCCATGCTCCAACAGGTGCCCGCGGGCGACGGCGCCAACACGATCCCCATCGGCGTCATCGAGCTGCCCGCCTTCTACGGCGCCAACGAGGACGAGGACGGCGCCCCCGGCGTGAGCGCCACCAATGATGTGGAGGAACTGCTCGGCAAGCTCCTCGCCGCCGGCGCCAAGGGCATCGTGCTCGATCTCCGGCGCAACGGCGGCGGCCTCCTCTCCGAGGCCGTCGACCTCACCGGCCTTTTCATCGGCCAAGGCCCCGTCGTCCAGGTGAAGGACTCCATCGGCCGCGTCGAGATCCGCTCCGACGAGAATCCGCGCATCGTCTGGAACGGACCACTGGCCGTGCTCACCTCCCGCTACAGCGCCTCGGCCTCCGAGATCGTCGCCGGGGCCCTCCAGAACTACGGCCGTGCCATCGTCATCGGCGACAACTCCACCCACGGCAAGGGCACCGTGCAGACGGTCATCCCGGTGCTCGAGCAACCCCGCTTCCAGCGTTTCCTCGACACCCCGCCCCGCAGCGGCGCCACCAAGATCACGATCCAGAAGTTCTACCTCCCCAACGGGTCCTCCACCCAGAACCGCGGCGTCGTCTCCGATATCACACTACCCTCGATCGAGGAATTCCTGCCGATCGGCGAATCCGACCTTCCGCACGCCCTCGCCTGGGACACGATCCGCACGACCCGCTTCGAGGGCGGCTCGCTCGACCCCCGCTTCATCGAGACGCTGCGCGAGCGCAGCAAATCCCGCCAAGGCAGCCTCGAGGAGTTCGCCTATCTCCACCGCAACATCGAGCGCTTCCGCCAGTTCGACGAGCACAAGACCGTCTCCCTCAACCTCGAGACCCGGAAGGCCCAGAAGCTCGAGGACGACGCCTTCCGCGACGCCGCCAAGAAGGTGCGCCTCGAGCTGGCGAAACAGAACTTCGTCTCGACGGATGTGGCCCTCGACAACGTCGAGCCCACGCCCGAGCCCGCCACTCCGCCCGCCAACGATGCGGACGGCGAGGAGGACGACGAGAACGCCGACCCCAAGACCCGGGTCGACGTCCACCTCCGCGAAAGCCTCCGCGTGCTCTCCGATGCGATCGCACTCTGGCCGCGGCCGCAGCTCTGGGCCCAGTCAGCCCAGCCGCCGGTCGCCAGCAACCAGCGCAACGGCTTCGCGCCGACCCCGTAACCGAAATTCGGTTTCAGCTCTTTTCTCCAAGGCGCCGCCACTCGCGGCGCCTTGTTGTTTTGGTATGCCATCCCATGGCGCACCGCACGGCCCCCCGCAGCGATCCGGAGTCGGACAAGAATGTGGAAATCAGAAAATCAGGAACGCGCCCGTCCGTTCCGCGGCCCTGTCCGCAGGGACAGAGACCCGAGCGCCCATCGCTTGCCCGGCCGGAGATCGTCCCGTTCACCCGCGCGTCTCTACTGCCCATCCGGGCCACTCGCGCGATCCGTGGTCGACCTCCGGGCGCATGCCTTCGGCTGAACGACTGCATCGTCCAGCTACGCCGAGGCGCGATTCACCGGCTGGGCCGGTTCGAGCTCGGCGCTCTCCGCCGGCTCTCCGTGGCCTCTGTGCCCCGCCGAATCCGTTTCCGATCCTCTGCGCCCATCGCCCGCTCTGCGGTGATCCTTCCGCCAACTGAAATCCCTGGCGGGTTTCGTCATGGGTTCTCCGTTCCCGCTTTCCAGTTTTCCACTTTCCCCAATCCGTCTCCGGTCTTCGATCCGCCGTCCCTGAGTTCTTGAGTTCCAGATCCTCCTCCTGGCCCTCCCGCTGCGGGCTCCCGCCCACATGCTCCCCCGCCCGTCCGTCATCGCCCGGTTGCCAACCGCCCGGCTCCCGTCTTCGCTCGCCGCCATGTCGTCCGGCACCACACCGCCGCCCCTGCCCGATCCCGCGGAGCTCGCCCTCCCGCCCGTGCTGCCGCCGGAGCCGGCGTGCGAAGCCATCGGCCTGCGCAAGGTCTTCGCCACGACCGTCGCCGTCGACGGCCTCTCGCTGTCGATCCCGCGCGGCACCTTCTACGCCTTCCTCGGCCCCAACGGCGCCGGCAAGACCACCTCGCTGCGCATGCTCGCCGGCCTGCTCCAGCCCGGCGACGGCCGCGCGCTCATCGACGGCATCGACATCCACCTCGAGCCCGAACGCGCCAAGGCCCGGCTGGCCTACGTGCCCGACGAGCCCGCGCTCTATGGCAAGCTCACCGCGGTCGAGTTTCTTGAATACACCGCCGCGCTCTGGGCCGTGCCGCCGGCGGAGGCGCGCGCCCGCGCCCAGTCGCTGCTCGCCCAACTCGGCCTCGCCGATCGCGCCGGTGAACGCCTCGAGGGTTTCTCCCGCGGCATGAAACAGAAGGTCGCCCTCGCCGCCGCCCTCCTCCACCGGCCCACCCTGCTCATGCTCGACGAACCGCTCACCGGCCTCGACGCCACCGCCGCGCGCCTTGTGAAGGATCTCCTGCAGGACTTCGTCGCCGCGGGCGGCACCGTCCTGCTCACCACGCACATCCTCGAGGTCGCCGAGCGTCTCGCGCAGCGCATCGGCATCATCCACCGCGGGCGTCTCTGCGCCGAGGGCACGCTCGACGAGCTCCGCGCCCAGACCGGGCTGCCCGGCGCGCCGCTCGAGGACGTCTTCCTGAAGCTCGTCGGCTCGACCGAGGGGCTCGCGCCCGCCTCCGTGCCGTGAGCCGCGACCTGCAGCTCTTCCGCCGGATCCTCGCCAACGATCTGCGGCTCTTCCTGCGGGGCGGCCGCGGACCCGCCGCCCGCCTCGGGGGCGCGATCCTGACAATCCCGATACTCGGGTTCATGCACCTCCCGTTCTACATCGGCGTGCGCACGCTCTCTCGCGGCGGCGACCGCGGCGGCGGAGCGGAGTTCGCGGTGCTGCTCATCGGCTCGCTGCTGCTCGCGGCCGCGTTCCAACGCGCGCTCGAGACGCTCTACAACCGCGGCGACCTGCCGTTTCTCCTCTCGAGTCCCGCGCCGTTGCACGTGATCGTCGCCACGCGGCTGGTCGACATCGCGGCCACCACTGTCCTCGGGACCGCGCTGTTCGTGATCCCGCTCATCGACAGCGCGGCGCTCCTGTTCGGCGCACGGTGGCTGTGGGGCTACGCCGCCTGGCTGGCCGGAGTGGCGTTGCTCGTGCCGCTCGCCCTCGCCGGCACGGTGGCGCTGGTCCGCCGGATCGGCGCGCGGCGGGCGCGCGTGCTCGTGCAGCTCTTCGGTATCGCGCTGGGC